>NZ_QTXQ01000019.1:0-24042 GCF_003461725.1 Anaerostipes sp. AF04-45 | reverse complement strand
CACGGCATTTTTGATATTATTTAATGCTTCTTGTATTGTCATATCTGCTCCTTTCTAACCTATCCTTTTCCACATATATACCGTTATATATGGCTGTAAATTCCCGGCATTTCCGCCTCCTGTAGATGTTGTGTTTCCGCTGTTGCCGCCTGTACTTCCGGATACATAATGTGAATGGTCACTCGACTGGTTACCTGTATTTGTAATATTTCCCCATGTTGCGCCGCTTGGAATGCGAGGATATTTATATGTATTTCCTCCAACATCTCCGCTGTCTGCCTCCGGTATTCCCGTTGCTACTGGCCAGTATTTATAACTGCTGTTTCCGGTTGTATGATTGTGAGAAGCGCTTTGACCTCCAGACGTAATATTTACACTGTGATTGTGACCGTTAAGTCCGTGTGCATGTGATTGTAATTCCTTATGCCCTCCGGATTTCTCCGGAGTATTAAACTCTGTCTGTCCGGTATCCACGCCGACGATGGTTTTCCCGGTTGCAAACGGCACCCATACCCCTCCAAGAAAAGTGCTTGGATTTACGTTTACCGTGTTAATGTAAATGCTATTTACGGGCCAGATCTTGTTTGTAATTGCGTCCATTTCCACCTTCACCTGCTGCGCAGTGTTTGCGGCGTTGTTTGCTGTGTTTACAGCGGTGTTCACGCTCCCGGCCATCCCCTGCACGATATTTGTCAGGTTAGATGTACCTGCCACCTTATCGGTCAGGCTACTGATCGTCCGGCCCAGCACAATCTTGTTATTGGCCGGGTTTTCCAGATCAATTTCATATTTGCTTACCAGATAGTAGGTAGACACATCTCCCATGGTGCTCAGAAGTCCATGCTGCTGTGACACGCATGGGACCAAATCGCCCAATCTGATAGCGTTTATATCCACGTCTATCATGTGCAGATCTACCGCTGTGAGTTCTATTGTGATTGCAAGATTCACGCAGGTTTTAAGATATTCCTGCGCTTTTGCAAGTAACGTCTGAGCATCCACCACATCGGGAAAATCCACTTTCTCAAAAATCCATCCGTATAAGTCCACGGCCTCTTGGTTATAGACATAATCTTTCCCGCCGTTTATATTCGTGATCTTTGTCTGTCCGTTTGCGCCCAGGGGGATAATTGCAGTCTTGATATTTTCGGCCTTGGTGTACTTTTTCAAATCGAGGAGATTTTCTCCGAACCGGATCACCTGATTGTTGACCTTTCCATACTGCTTTACATAGTCCAAATATCGCACACCGTTTTCGTGCCGGACCCGCAAATACCCAGCGTACTTTCCAAGAAAGTTCGTATTTATAAAGTCCCATGTCGTCTCATAATTAGTAGCCAGCTTTTTAATCCGTTCACTGTCAATATCTATCGTTCCCACGGTAAATTGCTTATCTGGCCCCGCCTGAGAGTTATGTTCTGCAATCAAAGCCCTAAAAATATCGACATTTGTTTCAATTTTATTGACTTCTCCTGAATCCCAGCCGTATGTGTGCGCCCTCTGAACAGAATCTAACAAAAAAGCCAGCTCTCCCTCACAAGAGATCTGACCAGTTTGCTGAAAGTCTATTTCATTTGTCAATGATCTACCCGAAAACAATAGTTCTGAATCCTCATAGACTTCAATTTTTGATTTCAGCTTATTGATAACATCTGCATTCGGATGCCTGGGAAGAATTGAGAAATCAAAGTTCCCGGTCTTGTTCAGTTCCAGTGAAACCTTCGGTTCCATCAGCATATAGTCTTCGTCCCGTACATCGTGCAGGACCTTTCCATCGCACAATACTCTATACATTACAAACTACCCCCTCTATATTCGACAGATACCGTGCCATTCCCGACAAAAGTAAGATAGTTGTCTCCTTCGCCCAGCCATATATCAAACACCTTTGACTTTCCAGCCGGGAGACTGTACTTTTTCCCATTGTATGTCACCTGCATCGCTGCGCTGCACTCGATCACGGGCACGATCTTTTTTCTGCGCCCCGGAATGTAGAGTTGATAGCTCCCATCCACCTGCAGATCTTTATATTCCCGTATGATTCCTGTTTCGAAATTGAAGTCGTCCCAGGTCCAGTCTTCCAGACTGCTATACTTTTCATATTTGTACGGGTCGACCTCCCCGGAGATGGTGATTTTACTTTCTGCCTTTTCTGACTTTTCGGTGTCCAGTTTCAACCGTCCTATGTAATAGAACGCCGGATCACTGTCCAAGAAAATCTTAAATTTCTGTCCTGCTAGGTAGTTTGCGATCTCTGATAGCTTTGCCTGCCAATCAAAGTAATCAGCATCCAGCTGGTCAAACTCCATAGAGATTGACCTTTGCTTGTATTTCACATCTCCTGTGACTGCCTCCGTAAGGTCGATAATTCCGTCTGCACCCGGTATTTCCTGCTCATACGTCTTTGCCTCCGGGAATCCAAGGGTGATCGACAACCACCCCAGATTCCAGTCTTTTAAAGTGTGCTTTCCTCCGATCTGCACACCTAATGTTCCTCTATCTTCCATCTATACACCCCCTCTTGCTTTTCTATCTGCCATACTGTTCAGCCTGCTGTCCATGAACGGGGCCAGCGTCCTTGCCGCTTCTCGGCCCCCTATGTTTGTTACAACCTCTATCTTTTCCGGCCCGGTATAGACCGTCTTCTCTATCGTCGTTGTACCACCGCCTCCGGCATAGACAACCTGCGGCTGCACACTCGCTGTGATCTTGCCCATCTGCCTTGACACCGCTGTTTGCATCCTGCTCTGTAACTCCGGTATATTAAGCTTTGCTTTCGCAAAACGTGCCGCCATGGTATCCGCAACAGTTTCAACTTGCCGATACAGTCTCGGTGCCTCTTTCTCCTGTCCCTTTTCGGCTCCTTGGATCGTAAACTTTCCGATCTGGGCGAATACACGAGATGGGGATTTTATTTTCAGTTCTTTTTTTGCGGCTTTTACAATATCTTTGCAAAGCTTTTTCATGGCTTTGCTCAGATTCCGGGTTTCTCCGGTTATTCCAGCTGCCAAACCTTTAGCAACGTTAGCCCCGGCCTTTTTCATCTCGGCATTCAGATTATCTGTTTCTTTTTTTATTGCTGCTTGATATTCCTTATTAATCTTCTCAAAGTCGTCTTTAAAGAAGGACTCTGAAAAGCTTTCTGCCATGGATTGCTGTTTGTTCCACTTGTCCGTGTAGGCTTTCTGCTCTGCCGCCGTAAGGGACTGGAACCAGGCCATATACTGTCGCCCTTCTTCCACATCCATGCCAAGGATACGCTGCATCATGGAATCAGGAATTTTGTTTTCCAAGGCTTTCAGGCGTTTCTGGTAGTCTTCTATGTCATAGAGGTTCTGGTCCAGATCATAAAGACTGCCGTAACTCTGTTGCTTGCTTGTAAGATTGTCCCGCAGGCTCTTGATCTCGTTGTACTGTTCCTGGTACTTCTCTGAAAGCTCCTGGATCTTCTCCTCAGCAATCTTCGTCAGGCGGTCCGCTTCTTTCTCAAACGCTGTATTATAGGCATTTGCGGCCTTTTCTCCTGCAAGCTTTAGTTTCTTTTCCTTCTTGTCATTCGCAGCTTTTAAGTCCTTAAGTTCTTCTTTAAGCTTTGCTTTCTTTTTCTTATTCTTCTTTTTGCTGCCAAGCTTGTCGATTTTCTTTTGTAGCTTCGCTTCTGCCTTTTCTGATGCTTTTACTTGCTTATTGTACGACTGGTCAATGATCTCCTGCACCGTCTCGCTTGACCGCTGTTTCGCAATGCTCAGAGAGTCGCTCAGCCCACTTAAAAGATCGCTGCCGATTTCGGAATAATTGCCTTTGAATGTTGCTTTCTTTGCCGCAGATAACGCCGCAGAAATGACACTTTTCATCTCTGCCACAAGCTCACTCTGTCCCTCTTTGATGCCTTTTGCTATCCCCTTTGGAATGTTCTTTCCGACCATGTTTTTAAAGACTGTGGACGGAGAATGGATGCCGAGATCCTTTGTTGCTGCACTTAGAGTCGCCTGCGTCATGGCAACAGATGCTTTGGTGACAGCTCCCGATCCTTTATAGATACCTTTTGCAAGACCTTCTGGAATCGCCGTTCCTAGTTTATCCCTAAACTTTTTAGAAGGTGAGTTGACGTCTGCGCCTTTTTTAGACTTTGCCTCTGCCAGTGCCTGGTTTACAACACTGACTGCTGCCGCTGCAACAACTCCTGCATTACCTCCGATTCCGGCAGCGATTCCAGAAGCGATGCTTGAACCTAAAGAATTAAATCCGCTAGTATCTACGGTTTTCGCATTATCTACTGCGCCCTGTGTCGCGGTCTTGATCTTTCCTTTGTTTTTATCCACGCCCGCAGCTGTACTGTCGTCGATCTTCTTCCCGGTTTTATTCCCAGCTTTTCCAGCCTCTTTTTCTCCGACATCTCCCATAAGCTTTGCCAATTCTTCCATGGCTTTTTTTGGAGATGTTTTACCGTTATTTACCGATTTAACAAGGGACTTGACTGCATCATCTCCGGCCTTCCCTGACTTCTTGACCGCATCACTGAAATCAATCAGACTTTGCATCTGCTTTACAGCCTCACTTGGCTTTATTTTTCCTGATGCAATACCTTGTGCCAATGATTCCGGTACTTTTAGCCCTCCTGAAAGAGATTTCTGGCTTAGACTATCGAACTTTATAAGCGATTCCATCTCTGCCATAGAACCCGGAATTGCATATTTCCCTGATATGATTCCCTGAGATAAACTGATCGGGATTTCTTGTCCCTTCTTTTTCAGCTCCTGGATCATTGGATCAATAGAAATCAGCTTTTTGAGTTCATCCCCGGTCTGCGGGGCTTCATATATCCCTTCTTTAATACTTTCACCGATGGTCTTCGGTATCTCTTTTGCCTTTATCCCTGCTTCCTTGGCGAGTTTGTTTATATTATTCGTGTAATCAGCAAAATTGTTGAGTGCATCCATCTTTTCTTCATACGCACTCATTTTTCCGGTAAGGTCATTGATCGTATCCTTATAACCATTTGCAGCTTTGTCTGCTTCGTAATATGCCGCTGCATTATCTTCCATCTTTTTGGAATACTTATCTAATACCTTATCTTCATCAGCAGAAAGCGTACCATCTTTCATATACTTATCGTATAATTCTTTGTGCTTCTCTGCGGCAACTTCACCATCTTTTTCTGCCTTTGATCTCTTCTTTACAGCCTCTTCATATTTTATCTCTGCGTCCGCCAGCTTTTCTGCGTTGGCCTCCATACCCTTCTGGTACGCTTTTGCCATTACCAATGCTTTCTGGGCCTTGATATTCCTCTTTATGGCTGCCGTAGACTTATCTAACTTGTCTTTTTCTTCGTCGTAGTGAGCGTTCAGACCCGGTAAAAGTCCGTTAAGCTTCGCCACAATAGCCGATATTTGTTTCTTCTGTCCGGCACTTTTCTTTTCTACACCAACAAGACTTTTCAGCTTTTTGAAATAGTTATCTGCCTCTACTCCCTGTGCTTTTGTCGTATCTATGCTCTTTTCATTTGTAGCATTTAGGTCTCTAGCTGATTTAGAGAATTTTTGCTGCTCTTCATGCAATTTCTCACATGAGTCCGCAAATCTCTCTGATTCCGTTGTGACCTTAGGAAGTGTCATTTTATAGGCAACAGCACCAGCAGTTAATGCTCCGATGGCAAGTACAGCCATACCAATAGGACCACCAAGGGCAGTACATGCCGCATTAAATGCTCCTGTTGCTGCTGTGGCAAGCGTGATCTTTCCTGTGAAGATTCCAACCACGGTCTGTAATGCTGTAAGTCCTCCCTGCTGAGCAACAAGCGTAATTGCGTTCGCTTTTTCCAGAGCATTGAGTGCTTTTAATGCTGTCCCCAATGCGCTTACACTTCCAGAAACGGCCTGTGCAGCTTTGTAGCCTTTAAGCACAACCAAAAGACTTGTTGCTAACGGAAGTGCCGTCTGCATGTTCTCTCCTAGGAACTTCGCCGCAGATCCCAATACTTTCAGACCGCCACCTGCGACTGTCTTTGCCGCAGAGCCAAGATTTTTGACCGTGGTAATCGTCTCTTTCGGGATGATAGATTTAAGCCCATGGGCTTCTACCTGGTCCGCTAATCCTCCGATTGCATCCGATGCCGCTGCCACTCCATCCGCAAGCGGTCCTTTGAGTTCATCTCCCACTGCAATTCCGAGCGCAGTAAACTTATTTCCAAATATTTTGATCCGACTTTCTAGCGTCTTGTACCGCTGCCCAGCTTCGTTCGTAAGGGCCTTATTTTCGTTCCACGCATTATTGCCGATCTTTAAGGCTTCTGTAAATGTCCCAGATGCTCCCGCTGCTCTTAACAGTGCATCCCTCATACGGATATCGGAAAGCCCCATATCGTCCAGGACTTTTATTGCACTGCCGCCACTCTTATTTACCTTATCCAAGCCTTGGATGAAGGAAATAATAGCTCCTGCTGCATCTTCTTTAAATGCCTTTTTGAACTGATCCGCCGTCATGCCAGACACTTTCGCAAAGTCGTTTAATTCGTCACCGCCCTTGGTAGTTGCAAGATTCATTTTCGACATTAGGGTAGAAAATGCCGTTCCACCAGCTTCTGCCTCGATCCCTACAGAAGATAACGCCCCAGCAAAGGAAAGTATATCTGCTTCTGACATTCCAACCTGATGTCCAGCTCCTGCAAGTCTAAGAGCCATATCCGTAATCTCTTGCTCTGTTGTGGCCAGATTATTTCCTAAATCTACAATTACAGATCCCAGCCGTCCAAACTGCGTCTGTGGCATCCGTGTGATGTTTGCCAGCCTTGCCAGAGAGGTTGCCGCCGTATCTGCGGACATGTTCGTAGAATCTCCAAGCATAACCATGGTTTTAGAGAATCCTGCGATATTCTTCGTCTTAATGCCAAGCTGTCCGGCTGCCTCTGCTACCCCTGCGATCTCATTTGCAGAGGTTGGCATCTCTTTCGACATATTTAAAATGTCTTTTCGCATGATATTCAGTTCTTTATCCGTGGCATTTACTGTCTTTTTTACACCAGCAAAAGCACTTTCAAACGAAATACTTGCTTTCAAAGATGCCGCACCGCCCGCAATAACTGCGGCTCCGGTTGCTTTCATTCCGGTAGATACCGCAGGTTTTATCTTGCTGGCAGCACCAGACCAATATTTCTCTGCATTTTCCGCACTTTTCTTCGCTTGTGCCTCCGTTTGCTTATAAGACCGCTTCTGTTCCTCTCCGGCCTTTTTCGTGCTCTGCGAGGCTTTCTCTCCGGCTTGCTTTGCGGCTGTTTCCGCTGTCTTCCCGGCTTTTTTTGCCGCCTGTTCTGTTGTTTTGCTTGCTTGTTTTACAGAGGTTTCTGCGGACTTTGCCGCCTGCTTGGTCGCAGTTTCTGCGGATTTCGCCGCTTTTTTCGTCTCTGTGTCCAGTGTTCTCGATAGTTGTTTGAGTTCTTTTTCGGCTTTTTCCGAATTTAACTCAACTTCGATTTCAATACTTCCGTCAGGCATATATTCTCCTTTCTTTTTTGCCTGCGTCTGTCTTCTATGTTCACGTCTCTATCTTCCTGGGCGTAGAGTTCCGCTCCCCTGCAACCTCTGTGTTACAGTGTTTTTAGTGTTTTATTGTCGTCAAATATAAAATTTTACCTTGTCTTTGTAGACCTCCTTTTCAAGAGCATCAAGGTCGAGGTCTAAAGTTAAAGAGCGATCTCCTGTATCGCTATCAAGTTTCAATTCCATCTTTGTGGCAACCTGGCTGATGTCAGTTCCAAGGAAATACACCTTGCTTTCAGATCCGTATCCCATTACCTCAAACAGCGGCTTTGTCTCAATTCCTTCTTTCAAACCTTGTTGCACGGCTTCTCCGATTCTTTTGACAATGTCAATTCTCTTATCTTCCATTTTTCACCTCTTATAAAATATTGCTCAGGTCCCCACCACTCAAAAGGGCCTTAGTAACTTCTTCTTCCAACATCCTGTCTTCTTCGGACACATTCTCCGGTAGCTTATATATTTCTTTCATCTTTTTATAAAATTTCTTCTGGTCCTTATCCATACCTGCGGTATCTGCTGCCCGGTATCCCATTACTTTAGAGATTAGGCAGTCTTCTTTCAGACCGGCGAACATGGCAGAGAACTTCCACCAGTGCAGATCGGCAGCGTTTAGATCAATTCCGTACTGTTCCATAAAGGCAGCATAGATGTAATCTGCATCATACGCAAAGCTGTATATCTGTTCCTGCTTCTTTCCTTTCCCGGACTGCTTCTGTTCTTCTGTCTTGCCACACTGGTAAAACCACAGCATTTGTGAGATCGCTCCATCCAAATCCTCCGGGATCACCGGATAATACAAGGCCAGGCCGCTATTGTATTTCGCAAGCAGCCTGGCTTTTTTCTCGTCTCCATCAAACTCTGAGATATTCAGCAATTCTTCCACGAAAAACCGCTGTTCTTCCGTGATGTTCTTGTCCTGTATCATCTCCTCAAACATGATTGACACACGGAAGTCTGTATTGATCTTATATTCCTGACCAGCCACCAGAACGGTTTCCGGCAGCTGATCCGTCAGGATATTCATTAGTCACCTGCCATGGACTGGACAAGTTTGTTATAAGATTCTACCTGTGCCTCTCGCAGGTTCACAAGTTTGTTAAATGCAGCAACTCGTTCATGGATGTCTGTATCAGAAAACATTTTCTTTGCCGCACCATCTCCCAGCAGCTTATCAAATGTCCGGTCAATGATCTTACATTCAGCCCGAACACCTTCTGCATTTAAGACTCCGTTAATCTCGTGCTTTTTTTCATATTCCATCAGTTCCTCAAACGTCTGCTGCTTAATCGTTCCAAACTTCTCAATCATATCCGCATCCAGAGCAGAGAATTTAAACTCTGCCCCATTCCATTTAAAAATCTTGTTCATATCCTTTACTCCTCCATGTTCACTGTCTTTTTCTCTATGCTCCTGCTGTTACCGTAATGGCGCAGGTTGCCGTCTTATTTCCATCTGTCGTTGTCACTGTCACATCCGCGGCCCCTGCTGCAACCCCGGTCACTTCCCCGGTATTAGATACCGTTGCTATGCTAGTATCTGTGCTGGACCATGTAACTGTCTTATCCGTAGCGTCCGCAGGCTCTACGGTTGCCGTAAGTGTCTCTTTCGCCGCAACTGCAAGGGATAGCGTTGTTTTATTCAACGCCACCCCCGTTACGGCTTTAAGAGGGTGTATCGCCTTTCACTGTAAATTTCTTAGTGCTGGTATTAAATGTTCCCTCGACTACATCCCCGATACCTAACAGGTTACCTTCACAGTTCATTTCTCCATCTTCGTTTCCAAAGCTGGCTACTTCGATCGCCACGTGGAACTTGCGGGCATGGTAGGTATTCTCTGCGCTTTCCTTCTGGTCCAGATCTACGATCACGTAGTCTGTCTCTGCATCTGCTCCTGTTTTTAAAAGTTCACCGATCTCACAGATATAGGCAATCGCCTCTTCTGATCGAATCTGGTCTGCTGTGTACGGTGCCTGCCACTCGTACCCGGTGATTCCCTTGCTGGTAGATGCATCGTTTACGTACCGTTTTGAACTGGTCTGCGCTCCCGGTTCCTCATTAAGGTCCGTGAACCCTGTCCCCATCAGGACAAAATTTTCTTCCTCTGCGGTCCCAATGTCCAGATAGTTCGCCTGCATCCTTCTCTGTCTTACACTTTTTAATGCCATGTTATACCTTCCTTTCCTGGTAATAAATAAAGCGGCACTGAATCTGATACTTTGCCTTGTCAAGCTCCGTATCAAACGCATAACCGCTCGTAATCGCTTCGATTTTTATTGCTTCCTTACCTTTCTCCAATTCCGGGAACTCCCCGGCCTCAGAGAATTGTTCCAGCCAGTCTGAAAAGTGCTCAAAGAACCCGATGTTTTCAAGGTTCTGCCGCACTTCTTCGCCGTATAGCTCCCGACTGGCAAAATTAAATAGATGTTGCCGTTTGGTATTTCCGACAATATCTTTTTTCAAAACTGTTTGTGATGGAACGGATTCTATCGAGTAGTACGTTGTGTCACTACCCAGGTAATCCACCCCGATCCCTTTGCAATACTCATCTAGATACGGGCATTGCTTAACAATGTTCCGTATAGCCTCCACAATCGTCATTTTGGCTTTCCTCCTACAAACCTCGCAATAGATACCAGAACCTCTCGCCCTCTGTCGGCAAACGCTCTCTTGTCCCAATGTTTTCCACGCAGTCCCTTGCCCTTATTTTCTTCGTAATTCTTCTTTGCATATGGGGTGATGTACTTTATGCAGTACGTTGTCTCAATCGCAGTATTTTTCAGTGGACCGTTGAGAAAAGGGACGTATGCATCCGATATTCTGCGCACTTCATGCACAGCAAGTCTCTGACCGGGACCACCTTTCTGCAGGTTCCTTTCTGTAAGGATTACGTTTGCAGGAGCAATCTTGACTTTTATCTTCATTCAGCCGTCACCTTCCAATGCTGCATTTCCGGGCTGCCGTTGTCGTTCGTCTCTACAACAGCGATGGTCCGTACATCATCATAGGTGTTTTTCATCCGCTCTTCGTCTTTTGCGCTGGTCAGTTCGTCTCCTACGATACCTTGGACCACCAGGTCCCCAGCTTCGACCGTAAAAAATCCCGTCTTTTCTGGCTCCTGCACAAAGTTTTTCAGTTTCCGGAACTGCTTTTCCGTCTCTACCGCAAACGGGATATAGATTTCTGCCACATCAGCACTTACAATCCCCTTGTCTGTGGGCTGCACGGCTGTGGTATCCTGCCAGTTCACGCCTTTTAAGACTGTCCGGTAATAGCGGTTCGCCCCAGCATCCCGGTCATATACCTTGTTGTAGAGTGTTATGTCTGCGTTTGTAACCATTACCGACACCCCCTGTATAACAACCCGGTATGGATTAAGTACGGATAAGCAGCTGCATACTGTTTCTTTGCCGCTGCCGCCTCTCTTGTTTGTCCGTCCTGCTGCTCCGTTACATAGGATACAGAGACATTTCCGACCGTCTCTGACTTCTTCTCTTTCTGCTGCCCTGCGGCATCGGCCTGGTACATCACCTCAGCCACGGCACAGGCAGCCAGCCTGACCTCCTCCGGGATCTCTGTATCCTCTATTCGTCCAAATGTGATGTACTTTATATAGATGCTCGCCCGCAGGATGACAGAGGAAAAGGCAGCCTCCGGTATGGTGCTGCCATTGAACTGCTCTTTATAAAATGTGTAGTCTGCATACTCTACCATACCGTGACCTCCTTATGCCTTTTCGACCAATACAATCTCCTGTGTTACTGCCGCAGCATCGACATTGATCGTAGTCGTTACCTGAGAATATCCATTCTTCTTTACTTTCGCCGGATAAGTACCCTTTCTCAAGTTATACACCACCTGTCCGGTTGCGTCTGTTTTTTGTCTTGAGCCGTTCACGTCCACAATCGCGCCCTCAATCGGCTGTGCTTCTTCTGCATTATCTTTCACTGTCAGTGTTACTGTCTGCGTTGTTACTGGCACAGTTGGCTCCAAGTAAGCAAAAGGACAACCAAGTCGGTCTTCGTCCATTCTTGTTGCCGGGTTTGGAAGAGCCCATCCCATGCGGAATACAACTCGTAAAGCCACCATGTCCTGCTGTGCAAGGTTATATACGATTTCTTTCGTGGAAGGGTCCTGGATAACTCCCTGGTCTAAGATTTTAACTGTTATATCCTGACGGATAGAATATACTGCCTGTTTAAAGTCTCCTACAACCAGCTGTGCAATAGAAGAATCAAAAGAACCATTCTGAGGGAAATACATCGGTGCGCCGTCAAGTGCATACTGCGTTGTTCCCTGCATATCTGACTTAAAGATCGGGGTTCCGTCTGTTGCTCTAATACCTCTAAGTTTCGCTCTCATTCCCATGGCAGCCAACGCACCAGTTGCCATATATCCAGATTCCTCTATATTTGCAATGACACCGTTTTCCTCCATGATTAACTTGTAATAATCAGGAGATGCCCCGACTGGTACATTATTCCCTGCCTGTCTTGCCAAAGTGATAATATCATTCTGCCATTCTGCCGGACGATTTGAGCCGAAGATAATCGCACTGTCCACTTTCTGTCCGATCGCTTCATTAACCCTCGGTGTGATTTCTCCGAAAATATCAAACTCAGCATCATCCAATACGGCCTCCGGGATCGGAACGATTACCGCAAGCTCTCCGGCATTAATATAGACATTATCCCACGCCTGGTTGGATGTCTGTTTCATGCCTGTATCTCCGTTTACCCAGTAAGCAGTCGGTAAGAAATCAAGAACTCTGATCCTTGTTTGATTGCTTGTCATGTTTGGCAACTTTTTTGCCAACCCCATAAATACAGACTGCTTTGGTGCATCCTGAAAAATGGTACTTACCACCTGTTCCCGGATAATTGCCTCTGCGTCTGCCCTGCTTGTAATATGTACTGCCATATATACCTCCTATTCTTTCCCGAATACACTTCTCAGTGCATCGTTTGCTTTGCTCTTTAAATCATCATTTTCACCAGTTGCCCCAGGAGTACTTGACACAAACTTTGGAATTTCTTTTTCTGGCTGAAAAAGGTAATCGTTTTCCTCTTTTGCTTTCTTTAAAGCGTCTTCAATGTCGTGATCCTGATTCTTGCTCTCTTTTAAGCTGTCAATGTCAAGGATCGCCATTACTGCCTTTTCATTTTTACCGCCAGCCTTTAAGATTGCGTCTTTGATCGCAGAATTAAATTTCATGTCTTGGATCTCTCTGCTGTGATCTTCATCTTTTTTCTGTAAATCATTTGTAAGATTCGTGATCTGGGTTCGCAGCTCTGTAACGTCCACTCCTTCAAAACTTTTCAATGTTGTCTTTGCATTTTTTAACTGAGTCTCAAAACTGTCACGATCTGACTTTAATGGATTTACAACTTTCCCATGTTCAGCCATAACAAAGTCAATCTGTTCCTGTGTTAGTCCCTGTGCTTTTAAATCGTCTGTGTTCATTCTCTTCTCCCTTTCTTTATCACTATTAAGTTATTTTAGGTGTGTAACTATCCACCAGTGACCGGACTATTTTAGGTCTAATCACCTGACCAGTTCATTTGCTGCATAAAAATAACACGCCTAAGCGTGTTTGATTTCTTCTATGATCTGTTCTATCTGCCGGATATACTTCTGATTGCCCGTAACCCGGATATGACTTTCCAGCGTCCGCAGGTTGCGGCTCCTTGGAAGTCTGCCCCGCTCCACGTTGGATTTTATAACCAACGCCACCCGTTTACTCCGGCAGTGGGTGTGAAGTGCAAAATTGTCCGGATTGTATAGAATCCATTCTCCTGTTTTTCTGTGCGATCTTTTAAGTTTTAATACACCGCTCCCTCCTCTCTAATAGCATAACAAAAGCACCCATCTCTGGATGCTTTCTACACTGACTCTACTCGTTTTTTGTAATATCCCCATCAAAAAGTGCGGCTTGACCGCAGTTTTGACATTTAAAGCAAATAGTATTTCTTCCAAATTGTAATTTTTCAACCTTCACATTTTCAGCCCCACAGAATGGACACTTCCCGGCGTCCCCATTCTTTTGATAAGATATCAAATTTTCTAACCATTTCATGGCTCCACCCTCTTTCTGACTATATTATACCAAAATTCTTCAAACTTGTAAGCCTGTTTTTCCATTTCTGCTAAATGATCTTGTGTATACTTTTTCCCGTACTTCCGAAGCTGTAAAACATGGCATCTTTCATGGATGATTGTCCTTACCAGTTCTTTTTCATCTTTAAATGCCCTTGGAAAAAGGTCAATCCTTCCTATGTTATCATAGTCCGTACTTCCAAGATAATGTAGCTTTATAAGCTCTTCATTTCTTTGTATTTTTATTGTTAAATCTCTTATTTCAAGTCCATATTTTTTAGAGATTTTATCGACACTTCTTTTCTGTAATGGTATTTCTAATCCTGCGAATTTTCCAGTATTCTTTTCCTTCCTTGTAAGTTTTGCCGCCCATACAGCCTTTTGAGCCACACTTCGGTTAAAGCCTACAATGTTGCCGTTTCCGTCCAAGACCGCATGAACCTGAGTCCTTGCAGATTCTACCCGGCGGCCCGTCTGCCTGCAGAACTCTTTTAACTTCTTTTCCTGCTCCTTGAGCCGCACAGATTCAGATTCAAAACGCTGCTGCAATGTGCCTTTCAACACATCGTCACCGTCTGCTGCCTTGACCCCGGCATCGTATCCGGCCAGCTTGCGCTTTGTCCCTCTGATCTGTCTCTCCTGGAAACGCTGCATCTGTGAAACTTCATATTCTTTATATTTTTTACCTTTATACTCATATTTCTTCGTGTCATAGTCTTGAAGCATTGCATCTGTATATGCTCGCACAGACACGCCAGGAATAAAGACGTGAAAGTTATGCCTGCAATTCCATCCGCAAAGCCCCTCCCCTGTTCCATATCCGGTCATGGAAAACGGAGGGTAGTTAGGATCTTTCCCAGATATACAGAACACCAGCCCCTGCCAGAGTGCGTGCGATGGTCTGGCGCCGCTATGCGCTGTTACTTCTACGTAATCGCACCCCATCTCTTGAGCGTAAGCAAGTGTCATTTCTGCCGCTGACTGATTAACTCCCGTTAATACGGCCCGCCTGACAGCCACGTCAAGCTTATCTGCGTGCCCGCTCGGATACAATACCTCTGTGCCCTGTACTGCTGCCTCTTTTATTGCATCCGCTATGGCCTTATCGTAAGAAAATGCCCCGGACTGTACCTTAAGCATGGCACTATTGCAAGCATTTATGTAAGAACTCTGCGCCTTGTTCGCCGTTGTGAGAGTAAGATTCTTTATCTCTCCTTTGGTCTTTCTAAGGTTGGCGTTTAGAATCTGCTGCATTTCCTTTGACTGATGCAACTCCTTCGGTTCCATTCCAGCCATTTTGTAAATGACAGATTCATTTTGTGTATTTTTAACCCCGGCCTCTTTAAATAATCGGTCTATCTCCCGATCTATATATCCGGTTGTCTGTCCGATCCGTTTAACAGCGTCTTGATAGACCATTCCGGCGTTCTGCAGGACATGAGCCTGATGCTTTGCTGTGTCTGTGATCTGCTTTGTCTTTGCAATCCGGCGGGCAATATCTCCGATAAGAGAGATTGACAATTCATCTATTAAGGCTAGGAGTTGGTCACTGCATTTATCCAGGTATTCTGGATCAAGCATATGCTATCACCTACTCTTCCTGTATGCCAAACGGATCATTCTGCTGTGGCGGCATCATCTTGAGGGCTTCTTCTTCCGACACTCCGTATTTTTTTGCAATATAGATTTCTTTTCTGATGATTCCGGCGGTCACGTCCTGCTGCATTGCTGCCAGCTCTTTTTCTCTATCGGATAGGATGCTGTCACCCCAGTTGAATGTAGTTTGATAAGAACCGACCGGGGCCAGATGATAAATACTTGTGTAAAAATCCATAGCAACCAACATATCTTCCAGAGCCTCTTGTAGTGCTCCCTGCATGTCTTTGGTCATGTCAAAAGATCTTTGCTTGCTACTCTTTATTTCCTCGGCTGTCTTATCAACATTATTCGGATCAGATAAAGTCCCATATGCAAGGCTACAATTAAATTCCACCAGTCGTAGCTGATGGTTCAAGCCATTATAATAAGAAGAATCTCGAATATCCGGTGAAAATACATCCAGCAAAGGCTTATCCGTAGCTCCTGCGTTGAACTGTAATCCTCTGTATAGCCGATCCTTGCCATCTGGATATATAAACCGATCTTGCGTCTTATCATATTTCAGCATGGATTCACCGATATGGACAGCGGTTTCCTTTGCCTCATACTCCCAGTCTATTTGTGAGTATCTTTTATCTGCTTTTCTGATAGGATCAATCGCTTTTGAGAAAACAGACACCCCAAGAGGTGAGGTCGAATCTGAATTGTTTGCCAGCGGAACTTTGAAATACCCAAAAGGCAGTCGGTCCATCCCTGAGAATGTGACAGACCCCGAAAGTTCGGACCATTCCTCAACAGATCCCACAGATATTTCTGATCCAAGGCTAAAATCATTGGTACTGACAAAAGCTCGGTTACTGATTCTTAAAAGCCCGTTTGTAAGCTCGTGTATCTCAAGTTTTGTATATATCTTTTGTCCTTTCCTCAGTTGGCTTGCAAAAGCACACATTGTCATTTTCCCTGAACTATCAAAATTGATCGGGAAAAAGGCATCCCCGTGTATATATTCCACGCTGATTCCGGTGCTTGTGACATACGGTTTTAGCACCATTCCACCTTTTGCGGAACCATACTCCAACTGCTGCCGTATATATCTTATCGCCTTTTTATATTGCGTATTCAGATAGTCCGCCCTGGTTCCTCCTGTCACTTCGGTTTCTGACTCAAGCAGTGCCAATCTTGCCAATTCTCCCGACACTGCTGCCGGAATCCCCATGGAATATATTTTATCCTTTTCAAGCCAAGGGGCTTTATCTTCGTACATACGGGACCATAATTCAATGTCTCGTGCCATTTGGCTGGTCAGGCACGCATCTATTTTTGTCTCGGAATCCTTATTCAGGACTTCAGTGATTAGTGTCAGTAATCTTGTAAATTTCATATTTTTGTTCTCACCTCCTATTCATATCGGATCAAGTTTGCAATATCACGCTCAAATGTATATTCAAAGGAATCCAGGCTATCAATATCGCTGGTTCCATCGTCCAGTCTTTCATTTTCTGTCAGGTTCTTTGGATTCCATACAGCACTGCATAAGGCTGTTACAAGACTGTCACACATCAGATCCATGTAACGGAACCTTTGCTGTGCCATCAGCCTTGTAGTCGCTCTGATCCGGTCATTTATTACTGTTTTCAGGGCGTTTTCTACTCGAATCCATCCAAGCCCGGACTTTCTAAGCGCAGCCTTGATACCAAGAATGAGCGTTTGCTCTGCACTGTCACAATACACAACGTCAATGGATCCATAGATATTGATTACCTTTAGGCAGAAATCTACAAATAACTGCCCCAGCTTATCCGGATCTATGTCCTCGGTATCACATCTGTGCCGTTCTGCTGCCAGAGCCACAATACCATTAAATCCCCGTTCAATCCCTGTTGCAGTAAACGCATGGCCTGACCCGCTGCCTCCAAAGTCTATTCCAAGATTGATCCGCATGAGATTCATAGGCTTTTCAGCTTTACGGAAGTGATAGAGTTTTGCACTTGTATCATCTGCAAACTGCCTATAAATCAGCCCTTCTGCAATGACACGCTGTCCTTTTATATCCCTCAAATACCACATACTATTAGGATCATACTGACTCTCGATTTCCCGTTTTCTTTCTTCTGGTATATTGATATTGTCATACAGAGTGCAATGCATGTAATTGAATCCACCCAGGAGCGTGCCGTCTTCATCCAGTGCCGCATATTTGTCTATATAGTCCGTATAGATAAAGGCGTTCGGATTGTCCGGGTTCAGGTCCCAGAAGATTTTTCTGTTTTGGGCCGCAAGCTGACGATTGAACGCCTCACGAATCGTATTAATATGATGCAGGTTGATCTCCGTAGCAATCCAAAACCCATAGGAGTTTCCACGGATCTTTTTATAGCTGTCTTCCTTTGCTGCTCCTGCAAAAATCACAATCCGCTGCCGATTCTTTGTCGCAGGTCCTTTGATAAACAACGCCTCATTGTCCTTATACTTTCCCCAGTGGCACTGTCCACGAAAGATCCACTCTAACCCCATGCCGTTACAGTCTCCAATGTTCAGCTTTGCATTTGCCATGGTAGATCCTGTCGCAAGGTGAATACGATCCTTTGTATCTTTAATCTCGTGAGCAAACGAAAATACATTGTCTACCGTTTTTCCTGCTCTTACCGCCCCCTCTGCTATGTTGAAGGTACAGTTCTCACATTTTCGGATATAGTTTTTATGCTTTTCAGAGAAATTAAAGTGTATAGTCTTTTTCTTTTTATACTTACTTTTCATAGATTTCACCCTCTATGTCGTCCATATCTTCAATTTCTTGATTGTTCCCGGTGATTTTATCTCTCTGTGCAGTCAACAAGGCTACCTTTGCTTTCTGCTCCGCTGTCGCAAGGTCCATATGCTCCGACAGCCACCGCAGGGCCTTTTCCCGGTCCGGCAGCTTTACCTTAACCCCGTCTTTGCCCTTAGAAATCTCGTTTATCAGAGTGCCGTCTACTTCCCCGGCAGACTTTAGATTTACGTACGATACCGTCATAGGTCCATTCTCTGTGTCGATCTCTAAGTTACCAAAATCCGTGAAATCTGTGACATCTGCAAAGGCGATGTCTATGTACTTCTGAAAGATATCCTCTGTTCCAAGCATCTCCCGGTTAAGACGGTTCTGCTTAAGACGCTGTATTTCCTTTTTGACTCCATCGTTTTCCAGCAGTCTATACGCAATAGATGCCGCAGTGCTGTAATCTACGCCATATGCTTTTTGATACGCTTTTGTAGCATTAAAGCATCTGACATACTGCAAACAAAAAAGCCGTTGCTTATCGGTTAGATCAGGATTGTTTACTACCTGTTCTACCTCCGGTGCAATGGCTTCTTTCTGTTCTGTTTCCTGTTTCCGAACGTTCGCTTTCTTATCCGAGCGTTCGCTATCCCATCCCTGAGTGCTTTTCCACCGTCTTACGGTCCCTGGGGGCTTTCCGATCTCTTTTGCTATATCTACCAGATTCATTCCGCTTTTATACATCTGTTCTGCCTTTATAGAATCTGGACTCCTACTCCTTGGCAATCTGCAACACCTCTCTATCTGTAAATAACGGAGAATGAAGGACTCGAACCTTCGCACCGTTCCCGGTGTACCGGTTAGCAACCGGCTGCATTTCCTCTCTGCCAATTCTCCAAACGGGCTTAGCCCGTAGCAATATATTTTATGTGCCATGCCGGGCACACCGTGTTCTTAGAATAATTATTTTTTGTATAGGACAGAACACAGAAGACCCATTACGGTTGTAAAGTTTTGCTCCTTAAAAACCACCTGTGCGCCCTCGTTTCGTACTCACGTTTCCCATCGTTCACGCACGTTCCTTAATTACTCCAGAGCCATTCGTATATTGCATCTTCCACGTAATACAATATTTTTACGAATGAGTTTTTTGCGTCCCGCATCGTGGATTTATTGGACCGCCATCTAGGTGTAAAAATGGACACTCAGGGAATCGAACCCTGGACATATCGGTTATGAGCCGACTGCTCTACCATCTGAGCTAAATGTCCTAAATCTTTGCACGAAAAAAGCACCCATTTTGTAGGTGCTTCGTAAATTATGTATGTCTTTTTGTTGATTTATATATTTCATGATCTTCATCATACCATATTACACGAAATGTTCCATCCTCCAATATCCCATACAACCTATGCGTTCCTGTCAATCGAAGCGAAAACGCCTCCGAATACTCCTCAAGTTTTAGCTCTATCCATCTTTCCTGAGCTTCCTTGATAAATTCGTCGACGTTTTCAAAGTGATTATTATTCCCTGTTCTTCTTCCTCCGGTTGCCTTCATGATTTCTCCCCAGGTCATTCCTTCGTAATCTTTCATCTTTTCGATAATATAGGGATAAATGTTGTTGCATTTCTGCAGACTCCATTTTTCGTGATCTACATCCATATCCTTGAAGACCCATTTAGGTGTTTTATCATAATAACTTTCAGGATTCTCAGTATTTCTTGCTTCTTTAATCCCTTTCGGTTTTTCAGAAACTTTTACCTTCTTCTTTTTGCTCTTTGACACTTATTGAAGACCTCCATAGTAACTTTGCATGCTCTCCTTTGTAATTACTTCATTACAATATGCTCCTGGCGCACATCCTGCTCTTGCTATCTTCCAAGGAGCCTCTTTATGAGTAAGCTCGCTAAGCCACTGCGGTTCTTTATCTCCATAATATTCTAACACGTTATCCATAGTTTCCAGTTCATCTTCTGAAAATACATTTTGTATAGATCCACTATCCGTAAATATGTCTTCATCTACCACGAACAGTCCTCTGTGTTT
Organism: Anaerostipes sp. AF04-45; assembly: GCF_003461725.1. Classification (NCBI taxonomy): domain Bacteria; kingdom Bacillati; phylum Bacillota; class Clostridia; order Lachnospirales; family Lachnospiraceae; genus Anaerostipes; species Anaerostipes sp. AF04-45. The sequence goes on along the minus strand of NZ_QTXQ01000019.1, from coordinate 4,013 downwards.
TTCAAATAATTGAGGACAAACTGGACCATTTGCCCATGCTTCAAACTCTTCGTCAAATAACGGGACATCATCCCAAGCTAATGACCATGCCTGGCAATAATATGTGAGCTTTTCTAGTTTCATCGTTGTCATAGGCCCTTTTTTGTGCAAAATATACTTTGCTACATCAAATACCCTTGCCATATCTTCCATCCTCCTTTATAAACTGCTATCACAATATGTTGTGCAACAATTCATACTTTTATTATACTAGATTATCTTTAAATCTCAATAAGTTTCTACATGATTTTAAGTATTTTTAAATGTTTATAGGTATTTTAAAGTTTTTTCTATCCTTTTATTGTTACACCTTTTTTCTTTATTATACAAACATTTGCACTGGCATTGTGGGCAATTTTAGCACCTAAAAACCCCGATACCTTATAGATACCGGAGCAATGTAAATAATTAGAGGTTTCAATACGCCTTGCGTTTTGGTTTATCCTGTTTAGCTTGGTTGCCACAGCGGCGCCGCCGTGACATCCAGCTAACAAAATGAACGATTGACCTATTCGTTCTATAATAACTATATCATTTATTTACCGGACGGTGTCGGACACTTTTCAACTTTTTCTAAAAATCTGCTATGTTTTTTTCTGCAGCTTTCCTCCGTGTATATTCTTTTTGGAAACATCCGGTTCATGGTAAGTGCTACCTTGGGCCACGTCAGTTCGTCTATGTAGTATAGGCGAAAAATAATCCGTAACTCGCTGGATGTAATAGAATTTATATAGTCCTCCACCTGGCACACAAGCTCTAACAGCTCCCCTTCCATTTTCGCTGCTTTTTCTTTCCTGGCTTTGATCTGCAACGCCTTTCTGCGCAATGCTGGCGCTGGCAATCCTTCTACAACAAAGTGTTGTGTGCCGCCCAGGCCCCCGGTGACGGTATCTTTTACAGTTCCCTCTTCTTCCATTTTGTATAATTCCCTCTCTAGCTGCTCTATTCTCCGGTGAAGGTCTTTTATTTCTTCTTTCATATCGCTGTACTGGATAAGTATATTTTTACTGATCGTCACCCTGTTCCTCCCCGTAGTGATATAACATCTCAAGCTCATTTTTATCTGCCGTAATGACAATCAGCAGAGAAAGCAAAGTAATGATATTTACTCCTGGTATAAACAGAAAAAGCAAAAGCTTGATTCTGCTTGCCGCCCAGTTTAATCTGCCCGTTTTTTTTGTCTTGATCTCGCCGACCTTTCTCTTAATCTTCCTGCGGAACATGCAATAGATTCCGACATCTGCCGCCAAAAGCAGCGCTGAAAATCCTAAATGAAAATTAATTAGCCACATCGTATCCCCTCCTTATTTCACCCTGGCTTGCTCGATATTTCTAATAACAACCGTACTTCCAGACTAAATCTTAAGTTTTATTGATTACTGTAAATTCCTGACCACCTTTAAAAAATCGGATTCGGTTTTTTCTTTAAGTTCTTTCCAAATTTTTTCCCGGGAAAATTCAAATGTGAGGATTGGTCTCCCTATCTTTTTTTCAGCGTAAGCGTGGAAGTCATCGAAATTTCCAATCAATTTCCCGGTATATGCAGAAATTATCGCACCTTCGTTTTTTGTCATCTTTCTCCCTCCTTAAATCTTAATCTAACTGAATATCGCTATCCCCAAGAATTTCGAGCATCTGTTCATCCGTGGCAACCACTCCAGGCATTTTCTCCACTTCATAAATCATAGTTCTTTGTATAGTTCTATTTTCATATTTGCAGATTATTTTTTTTACCTCATCTGCGCTCACCAATCTTAGCATTGTTTTCTCCTCAAAATCTTAAATTAAACAATTTCTCTTGCCGCCGATCTAAACATCATGAGCAACATTTCTGAGACAGGTCTCTTTCTGTTTTGTCTTACTGCTTTTTTTACAGATCGCAAATCATACCAATCACCCCGTCCGCTCTTTCCATTTGGTATATACACGCCTACTGCATGCGGTATTTCGTTTTGTACTGCAATGTATACTTCTTCCGGCATTACATAGTAATTAAAGTCTCCAATGAAGTTATGTCCATTTTTTGATCGAAAATCTTCCACGGATGATTTTACCTCGTAGCAATAGAAATCGCCTTTTTCAATGCCAGATATAGTATTGTTCACAGGCTTAAAACGCATAAAATCCACCCTTATTGCATTGCTGGTTCCATAGTCAAATGTGACTTCTGCCGCCCAATAAATTCTAGGATCATTGCGTTGATTTATATGCCTTCTAACAGATAAAGACAACATTTTTGTTATCTCTGGTCGCTTACTCATTCTGTACCTCCTTAAATCTTAATTTCCTAATTTACATCAATCCCCGTAATTTCTTTAAAGATCGAAGCATCAAAATTTGGAATGTCCTTAATAATCTGTTTTTCATCATTGCTCAATCCACTCCACCACTCATTGGCTTCATTCGATGTATCCCATGTATCTTTTTCTTTTAAATATCCGCCTGTAATTTTGTAATCAGGATGTATCTCTTTTTCTTTATCACTCATTCTTTGTTCGCTGATCCATTCTGTAGGCGATGCATTGATTTGATTTAATAATGATCTTGCGTCTGAATGTATCCAATCAAGATAAGTCCAATTAGAAGGTTTGTTAAATAAATTTATTTTTGGTTCACTTGTATTAAAGCATCCGCTTGCAAAATTTGTTTTGTTCCAATCGCCTGAGTTGCAATTGCCTGAGTTCCGATTGCCTGAGTTCCAATTGCCTGAGTTCCAATTGCCTGAGTTCCAATCGCCTGAGTTCCGATTGCCTGAGTTCCGATTGCCTGAGTTCCGATTGCCTGAGTTCCAATCGCCTGAGTTCCGATTGCCTGAGTTCCAATCGCCTGAGTTCCGATTGCCTGAGTTGCAAAAACCAGAACAACTTTTTCCAATATTTACTAATCTCAAAACTTCTTCCCAGCTGATCTCGCGTACAATTTCAATTTTGCTGGTACAGCATTTTGAATTGTCGCTTTTTCTGTCAATCTCGCCATGCGCAATAATTTCAGCAACTTTGTTATATGGATCAAAGGCATAGTAGTTAAAACAATCTTTTAGATCTGTGCAATAATGAAACCCCCGCTCACAGCATATAGGTTTAAAATTCTCTGTGTATGTTTTTCCTACTTCATACTTAAATCCTCGGCATTCCCAATATTGATTGAATACTTTATATCCTTTTTCCATTCTTATTCCCCTTTCTCGATTAAATCTTAATTCCACTTATTCCATTCGTCTTTTACTTTTTCCAAATTCCTGCCTGTCGGGTAACCCTCTGGCGGCACTGGGCAATCTGGATTGTTGCATTTCACCATGTACATCATTCCGCCGCTCGACCATCTCTCAACGGCGATATTTGACTTCCTGCAATACTTGCAGGGCTTTAATTTGCCCATCTTCACACCTCCACTAAATCTTAATCTTCCAAACTGTACGGGGCGTGCTTTCTCCATGCAATCACCTTTTCATAATCTGCAAGCTCGCGCCATTCGGATTCTTCTGTATAGTAATCATCCTTATGTGCAAACCATATGGTTTGTTCAATCCTGTCGCCTGTTTCGGTGTTTTCTATTGTCACGCAGTAATAATCGCTTTCATCCGGCAATCGCTCCGATACCGGAATCCACCCCGTCAGCAACTCCCCATCCATAATCTCTTCCGGTGTAAGCCCGGTGTCTTCATATTTTTTTAGCGCCCAGTATATTGTCATAGCCTCTTTTCTTACCGCTCTTGCATCTATCACTGTTCGTCTTATTCCACCCTCTATATGTTCGTCCGGAATAGTTAGTCTATCCATATTTCCCTCCTCCACTAAATTTTTAACTTACACCTCTGACTTAGTTTCTGCCCACAGCCGATCCAAGTACCACCTTGACTTTTCCAGATCCTCTGTTGCCTTTCCTTTCTTGTCATACCGCCACAAATATTTCATTGCATTTCCCTTTAGGAAGCCGCAAAATTCGGCGTGCGACATGCTTGCCTTTAGTGCATC
>NZ_QTXQ01000018.1:0-29773 GCF_003461725.1 Anaerostipes sp. AF04-45 | reverse complement strand
TTAATTTGCGGTAGAATTGCAGTCGGTTGGAACTTTAATTCGCCGCCCGACACCAGGATGGCCAGGCTGGAATTATTTTTGGGGTCATTGGACGAGTATCATAAAGATGTTAGAGAATATAACAAAAAGAAAAGCAGCAGTGAAAATTTAAAATTAATCTTTACCACACCGTTTATTATGAAGAATGAGAAAAGTCTGGAGAGTGTATTAAAAGAAAAAGGAATTTCGGTCTTGTCAAAGATTATAGGAAAACCAGAGACAGCCGGAGGATGGGATATGGCAAAGAATAAGCCCAAAGAATTGAAAAAAGTCATCCCAGAAGGAAGTTTATATCTGTTAAAAAGCAGTTATTTTAAATCTAACACGAATGAACAAAATAAAAATTTATTATCGGAGATACTGTCGGATGTAATTGTTCAAAAGCATCGGGGGTTTGGCAGTTTTATACTGGGAAATGAGGAGGCTGTCTATGACTGATTTAGAAAATAGATGGAGACAAGCTCAGGAAAAATGCGATGTATATGTCATGTGTTCTACACTAAATCAAATTGTAAATTATCTGCCGTTAGAAAATTTAAAAAATCGGGAAAATAAATCTTTAGAAATTATAAATTTGACTTATGAAGACGGGGAAAATAAACGATTTTTAAATAAGATGTGGGACGAAAATTTTTCTACAGTTTATAACGACAGATATGAGGGAATGCCATGGATTGACTCTGATGATATAAAATTACCTAGAAGATTTAAGTGTGAAAATTATATTAGAGAAATTGACAAGTGTATTGATGACAGAAAAAATAAAAACTTTATTTGGAATGTCACGGGAGGACAGAGAAATATATTATTTACCACAATGAAATATATAGAGGATAATGCCGATACAAGTTCAAACCATACAGTCATGTACTTGGAGGGCAATACACAAAAGATTACTGTTGGCTATTATGATAGAAATGAGTGGAAATTTGGAGCTGTAAACAATAGTTATAGAAGCGATACGATAGATTTACACAACCTGTTTCGTCTGGCAGGATACGAATCGAAGATCAGTAATGCTGTATCTATTAATAAAGACAAAAATGAAGAAGATTTTTTAGATCTGCTGAAGGCTTATTCTAATTTTTATTCCAAACTATATCAAGTAAATGAAGAAGTACGGAAAAAGTTAATCGAGTCAAATAAGTGGAATAAGAAAGAAAATAATGCAAATGAGTTTTTTAAATTGCTTGACGGTATAAAACATAAGGGAGAAGTAACTGATGATGATTTTAAGATAATAAAAAAGTCGTTAAAGAATAGAACAAATTATCTTTTTGGATATTTTCTGGAATATATGGCGGCAGCAGTGATTTGGAATGCAGTAAAAGAAATGTCAAAGCAAGATGCAGATTTTTTTCAGAGTTTATCTCATAGTGTAAAAGTACGCAAACATGATTGGAGGGAGGAAGAAAAATTTTGTGAATTGGATCTTGTTTTATTGCTGAGATCGGGACAAACAGTTGTCTTTGAATGTAAATCTGGGTTTATGTCAGCAGAAAACGCAAAGTCACGGGAGTATACAGCTTATGCGTTAGGCGGTGTATATGGAAAACCTATATTGATAACACCACTGAGCAAACGTGAAGCAGTAGAAGGTGTAAAGTCTGATGGATATGAAAATATAACAAAGGCATATTCATCTGCACGCCGTGCCGGATTGGAAGTTTTTCATTTGGATACTCTTAAAGAGGATTTAAAGGATTTGTTCAAAGATGCACTGTGAGAAAAAGGGGGCGAATATTATGAGCATGAAAAACAGAGCAAATGCAGTTTGGTGTATAGCAAATACGCCAGTTTGTGCAGGGTCAGGCGAAGGAGATTTTAGAGCGGACTGCAATATCCAAAGAAGTGATGATTTCCCTAAAATAGATGCAGGGACGTTCAAAGGAAGTCTGCTCTATAAAATGGACGGTAAGCTAAAAAAAATAATTCAAAATCAATCACCGGATCAGGCAAAACTTTCCTTTTCAGATTTAAGGCTGCTGTTTTTTTCCGTTCAATCGTCACATGGGATTTACAGGCTTTTAACAAGTGTAAACTGTTTAGAACAATTCTTTTTAGAAATTTCATGGAACGAATATGAATGTGATAATGTTTACCAAGAATTGAAGGGACTGAAAAGGCGGGTTGTAGATGGTGTGATATGTCAGTGGTCTCATCACGATGATACAGAATGGATTGGAGGATATAAATTACAGGCAGTTAACTATAAAGATAATGTGATAAAGGATCTTTTAAGAAAGCTTGGACTTTCCCAAACAGTGATTAAACATATTGGAATCGTATCTGATAAAGATTTTAGATATTTTACTAGATATCATACAGAGATTATTACTCGCAACAGACTCGAAAACCAGGCACTGTTTACAGAAGAATATTTGCCGGAAGGAAGTATTTTGTATGGATTTATTTGTGAATTCAAGGATCTTGTCAGACCAGTAAAAGCACCTGTGCTTCCTCAAATTTCTAGATGGATTGAAACGAATGAAAAAGAAGGTAAAGAATATCAGATTGGAAGAAATCTTAATACTGGAAAAGGAAGTGTGACAATCAGTGAAATGAAAAGGGAGGAAGTAAAGAATGGAAAATCACTTTGTAGATTTAAATCGTCGTAGGGCATTGGCTTCCTATCATGCAATTAACGACCTCATAGAATATATTGAAGAATCAAAAGATCTTGGAGATCCAAAAGTACAGGAAAGTATAAAAAGCAAAAGAGAGCAGTTAAGAACCATCTGCAGAAAACTTCCAGTTCTTATGAGGGATAATGGATTTATCAATACTTTTGCTTTTTTTAAAGGAAAAGGGACGTCTTCAATAGAACAGAAAATATTTGAGCAATCAATGAAATGGATTTCATTTGTCTTTTCAATTCCAAAAGAGGCGGACAATGCATTTACCTACATAATCAATGAAGCTAGTCAAAAAGAATATATGATGATAACCAGGGAGATAATTAAATATTTTGTTTGGTTAAAGAGACATGCTGAAATGGAAATTTCTAATTGACTTTTCACAAACTTTATTATATTATTGTATTATATCATTAATACAAAAAGGAGGCGCATCATATATGCAAAAGAAGCTGATTGCCCCAATCATCGTGACGGTTTTCACAATCGCATTTCTATTAGGATACTTCGGAATGATTTTTGTTCTCATTCCATTATCTGTCGGTCTCCGTCTGCTGATCGGTCTGATCCCGCTTTGCCTGGCAGGTGTCTCCGTCTATGTACTCGTTGAACGCATTAAGGAAGTAAGGAGTGGTGAGGAAGATGATCTTAGTAACTACTGAAACAATACCGGGAAAAGAATTTGAAGCCTTAGGAATGGTCAAAGGCAATACCATCCAGACCAAAAATGTAGGGAGAGACATTACTCAGGGATTTAAGCATCTGGTTGGCGGCGAACTGAAAGCCTACACGGAGATGATGAATGAGGCTCGTGCTCTCGCCACAAAACGTATGGTAGAAGAGGCTGAAGCGTTAGGAGCAGATGCAGTTGTATGTGTCCGCTATGCATCAGCAGAAGTCATGTCTGGTGCTGCCGAGATCATGGCCTACGGCACAGCAGTTAAATTTAAATAAAAAATGGCATTGCCGGCTCTGGAGTTATTCCAGAAGGCAATGCTATTTTTATTTCATAGGAAAGTTCTACGACCTTCCCTATGAAATAAAAACGCTCCGCTGGTTGTGCACAGATGCGTAAGGAAAATATGAATCTTTCCCTCTTTGTCCAATTTCCAACTTTGATAAATTGAATTCCTGCTGTTTTCGTGTATAATAATACACAGGAGTGAAAATGATGAAGGAAAATTATCAAAAAAAGTTAGACAATATTATAGAAGGGCTTGAGGGCGGGAGGCCTTCTCTTTTGCTGCACAGCTGCTGTGCCCCCTGCAGCAGTTATGTTTTGGAATATCTCTCAAAGTATTTTCAAATCACAGTGTATTATTATAACCCTAACATCGACTCCAAAGAAGAATACGAAAAAAGAGCTGAGGAGCAGAAGCGCCTGATCTCAGAGATGGAATTTCCGGAAAAGGTATCTTTTATAAAGGAAGAGTTTCGGCCGGAAGAGTTCTATCAGGCAGTCAGAGGATATGAACAAGAGCCGGAGGGCGGGAACAGATGTCTTCGGTGCTATCGGCTGAGACTGACTGAGGCGGCGAAAAAGGCAGGCGAATTGGGGAGTGACTATTTTACCACGACACTTACCATCAGTCCGCTGAAAAATGCCCAATGGCTCAATGAAATTGGACAGGAATTAGAAAAAGAGTATCAGGTAAAGTTTCTGCCGTCCGATTTTAAAAAGAAAAACGGTTATAAACGCTCTGTGGAATTATCACAAAAGTTTGATTTGTATAGGCAAAGTTTTTGCGGATGTGTTTTTTCGAAAAACGAAAAATAATTGTCAAAAACCCTTGCAAAAGGTTTTTATTTGTGATAGAATTTTTACAATTTGTAGAGAGATATATCTAAAATAATACCACATATTGCATTGAACTGCGTCTGCGCATCAATGCTTGGATTCGTGATTTTTATTTTTGGATATATTTTTTTTATGCACATTTTTAAGGAGGAAACAGATTCATGGACGCATTTTTGATTTTGGAAGATGGGCAAGTGTTTAAAGGAAAAAGTTTCGGCGCCAGGAAAGAAGTTATCTGCGAAGTTGTATTCAATACATCGATGACAGGCTACCTGGAGGTGCTTACGGACCCGTCCTATCAGGGACAGGGTGTCGTCATGACATATCCGCTGATTGGGAACTACGGCGTATGTCTTGAGGATGCAGAATCCGTAAAGCCATGGCATTCAGCTTTTATTGTAAGAGAGTTATCAAGAACCGCAAGTAATTTCAGAAGTGAGCAGGATTTGGAAAGTTATCTGATCGCCAACGATATTCCAGGAATCCAGGGAGTGGATACGAGAGCGATCACGAAGATATTGAGAGAAGAAGGCTGTATGGGAGGCATGATCACAACTAATCCGGACTATGATCTGGATGAGATCCTTCCAAAATTAAAAGGGTATCAGGTAAAAGATGCAGTCAAGACCGTATCAAGAACAGAAAAAGAACATTTTCCGGGAGACGGACTGAAAGTTGCCCTGTTAGATCTGGGCACAAAGAGCAACATTGCAAATTCTCTCAACAAAAGAGGCTGTGATGTGACCGTTTATCCGGCGTTTACAACGGCAGAGGAAATCCTTGGGGATCAGCCGGACGGGATCATGTTATCCAACGGGCCTGGAGATCCGAAAGAATGTGTGTCCATTATAAAAGAAATAAAAAAATTATATGACAGTGATGTGCCGATCTTCGCAATCTGTTTGGGGCATCAGCTGATGGCGCTGGCAAACGGAGCGGATACGAGGAAGATGCGCTTCGGGCACCGGGGCGGAAATCATCCGGTAAAAGATCTGGCTACCGGCCGTGTCTACATTTCTTCTCAGAACCATGGATATGTGATCAAAAAAGAGAGCGTACCAAAGAATCTGGCAGAAATCTCATTTATCAATGTCAATGACAAGAGTATTGAAGGACTGCGGTATAAGGGGAAAAATGTCCGTACCGTGCAGTTCCATCCGGAGGCCAGTCCGGGACCGGTAGATACCGCTTACTTGTTTGATGAATTTATTGAAATGATGAAAGGAGCAAAAAATGCCTAGGATTGAAAGTATTAAGAAAGTATTAGTCATCGGGTCCGGACCGATCGTCATCGGACAGGCAGCAGAGTTTGACTATGCAGGAACCCAGGCCTGCCGCGCCCTTCAGGAAGAGGGAATCGAAGTTGTCTTGGTGAACTCTAATCCGGCTACCATCATGACCGATAAGGATATCGCAGATAAAGTTTACATTGAACCGCTGACTGCGGAAGTTGTAGAAAAAATCGTAGAAAAGGAAAAACCGGACAGTATTCTCCCGACATTGGGAGGACAGGCTGCACTGAATCTGGCGATGGAGCTGGAGGAAAACGGCTTCCTTGAAAAAAGCGGAGTGCGCCTGATCGGTACCTCCTCCACTACGATCAGAAAGGCTGAGGACCGCCAGGAATTTAAAGATACGATGGAAAAGATCGGTGAGCCTATCGCGGCAGGAAAAGTTGTCACAGACATTCCTGCGGGTGCTGAGTTTGCCGAGGAGATTGGGTATCCGGTCGTCTGCCGTCCGGCCTATACGTTAGGGGGAAGCGGCGGAGGAATCGCCCATGACAGAGAAGAATTAGAAGTGATCCTGGAAAATGGTCTCAGGCTGAGCCGTGTCGGAGAAGTTCTGGTAGAGCGTTACATCGGCGGATGGAAAGAAGTCGAATATGAAGTGATGCGCGATGCCAACGGAACCTGCATCACCGTATGTAATATGGAAAACATTGACCCGGTCGGCGTTCATACCGGAGACAGCATCGTAGTAGCTCCTTCCCAGACATTAGGGGACAAAGAATACCAGATGCTTCGTACTTCTGCATTAAACATTATCACAGAACTGAAAGTAAACGGCGGATGCAACGTACAGTTTGCTCTGAATCCGGACAGTTTTGAATATTGTGTCATCGAGGTAAACCCTCGTGTCAGCCGTTCTTCTGCACTGGCATCCAAGGCTACAGGATATCCGATCGCAAAGGTGACGGCAAAGATCGCCATCGGATATAATCTGGATGAGATTCCAAATGCCATCACAGGAAAGACTTATGCAAGTTTTGAGCCGATGCTGGATTACTGTGTGGTAAAAATGCCGCGTCTTCCGTTTGACAAGTTTATTCATGCAAAGAGGACACTGACCACTCAGATGAAAGCAACCGGGGAAGTCATGAGCATCTGCAATAATTTTGAAGGTGCACTGATGAAGGCCATCCGTTCCCTGGAACAGAACGTGGACAGCCTGATCTTCGGTAATTATGGGGAAATGCCAGACGAAGAACTGACAAAGGAATTAGAGAAGATCGACGACTTGAGAATCTATGTGATCGCAGAGGCGATCCGCAGAGGATTTGACTACGACACGATTTTCAACATCACGAAGATCGACCGCTGGTTCTTGGACAAGATTGCTGTTTTGGTAGAGATGGAAAAGAAACTGAAAGAAGCAGGAGAATTGGAGAAAGAACTGCTGGCAGAGGCTAAGCGCTTAGAATTCCCTGATTCTGTGATCGGAAAGCTGACAGGAAAAACTGCAAAAGAGATCAAGGAACTGAGAAACCAATTCGGTATTCATGCGGCTTATAAGATGGTCGATACATGTGCAGCAGAATTTGAGGCGAGTACTCCTTACTATTACTCCGTCTTCGGAAGTGAAAATGAAGTAGAAGAACTGAGTAAGAAGAAAAAGGTCATGGTACTGGGCTCCGGACCGATCCGGATCGGACAGGGAATCGAGTTTGATTACTGCTCTGTGCACAGCGTATGGGCATTAAGAGACGCAGGGTATGAGACCATCATCGTCAATAACAACCCGGAGACGGTTTCCACAGACTTTGACGTGGCGGATAAGCTCTATTTTGAACCTTTGACTGCTGAGGATGTGGAGAGCATCGTGGATCTGGAAAAACCGGACGGAGCCGTGGTACAGTTCGGAGGACAGACTGCGATTAAACTGACGCAGGCTCTGATGGAGATGGGAGTTCCGATCCTCGGAACAAGCGCAGAAAATGTAGACGCGGCGGAAGACAGAGAACTGTTCGATGAGATTCTGGAAGAGTGCTGTATTCCAAGACCGAAAGGAACGACCGTATTTACATGTGAGGAGGCGCTTTCCGCAGCACATGAACTGGGGTATCCGGTTCTGGTAAGGCCGTCTTATGTTCTCGGCGGACAGGGAATGCAGATTGCTGTTTCCGATGAAGATATTGTATCCTTTATTGAGATCATTAACCGCCAGACCCAGGAGCATCCGATCCTGATCGACAAATATCTGGTCGGAAGAGAAGTGGAAGTGGATGCCGTATGTGACGGGGAAGAAATTATTATCCCTGGTATCATGGAGCACATCGAGCGCGCCGGAATCCACTCCGGTGACAGTATTTCTGTTTACCCGTCCATTAACCTGAGCGAAAAGGTGAAAAGGGTAATCGCAGAGTATACAAGGAAACTGGCAAAATCACTGAACGTTATTGGACTCATCAATATCCAGTTTATTGTCTGTGACGAGGAGGTTTATGTCATCGAGGTAAATCCTCGTTCCAGCCGTACCGTTCCTTATATCAGCAAGGTAACCGGAATTCCGATCGTAGATCTGGCGGCCAAAGTGATCGCCGGAGCCAAGATCAGGAATCTGGAATATAAGCCGGGACTCCAGGAAGAGTCTGAATATTATGCAATCAAGAAACCGGTGTTCTCTTTTGAAAAACTGAGGGGCGCAGAAGTCAGCTTAGGGCCGGAAATGAAATCCACCGGAGAGTGTCTGGGAGTTTCCAAAAACTACAATGAGGCATTGTACAAGGCATTTCTCGGAGCGGGCATTAACCTTCCGAAGTACAAGAAGATGATTCTCACGGTGAAGGATTCAGATAAAATCGATGCGGTGGATATCGGAAGAAGATTCGTGGATCTCGGATACGAAATTTTCTCCACGAGGAGCACGTGCAGAGTGCTGAATGAAAACGGCGTGCCTGCCCATTCGATCAACAAGCTGGAAGAAGAATCTCCGAACTTGCTTGATTTGATTTTAGATGATAAAATAGATTTGATCATTGACACACCTTCTCAGGGAGTAGGGCGCAGCAGGGACGGATTCCTGATCCGCAGGTATGCGATTGAAACCGGTGTGACTTGTCTGACCAGCCTGGATACGGCAGACGCACTGCTCACCAGCCTGGAATCAGGAAGCAGAGACAATTTATCAGTTGTGGACATTGCACAAATTTAAACGTACAACGGGGTACCTTTAAGTCTATTAAAGGTGCCCCTTTTTTCTTTCATCGGAAAGTTCTATTTCAGGAGGGCGGTGTTCCCTCTGCTCTGATTGACAATAAAAATGTAACTTGATAAAATTATGCTAACCGCCGGCTGTATTTTAAAGCCGAATAAAAAAGAAAAGAGGAGTGATGATATGGACCGATATACTAAGCAGGACGTCATAGATCTGGTCAGGGAAAATGACGTACAGTTTATCCGGCTGCAGTTTTCCGATGTGTTCGGGACGCTGAAAAATGTGGCGATCACCGCAAGACAGCTGGAAAAAGCATTGGATAATAAGTGTATGTTTGACGGATCTTCCGTGGACGGTTTTGTGCGGATAGAAGAATCCGACATGTATCTGTACCCTGATCTGGACAGTTTTCTCATATTTCCATGGCATTCCCAGAGCGGAAAAGTCGCGAGGCTGGTCTGTGACGTGTACGGACAGGACGGGCTTCCATTCATCGGGGATTCCCGCTATATCCTGAAGAAAGTGCTCAGGAAGAGCAAGAAACTCGGATATAATTTTAACGTAGGGCCTGAGTGTGAATTCTTTTTATTTCACACGGACGAGGAAGGATGTCCTACGACGCTGACCCACGAGAAAGCCGGCTATTTTGATGTGGCGCCTCTGGATCTTGGAGAAGCGGCCAGAAGAGATATGATCCTGAATCTGGAAAATATGGGATTTGAGATCGAAGCCTCCCACCACGAGGTGGCACCGGCTCAGCATGAGATAGATTTTAAATACGACAATGCACTGCGCACTGCAGATAATATTCTTACATTTAAGTTTGTCGTGAAATATATTGCAAAACGGCATGGGCTGTATGCGAGCTTTATGCCAAAACCGATCTCCGGTGTGGACGGTTCCGGAATGCATCTGAATATGTCGCTCTGGAGTGAAGGGCAGAATATGTTTGCGGATTCCAGAGGCGAACTGGGACTCAGCGACGAGGCGTACCATTTTATGGCGGGTCTTATGAAGCATGCGCCGGAAATGTCGTTGATCACAAATCCATTGGTGAATTCCTATAAGCGGATTGTGCCGGGATATGAGGCTCCGGTGGATATTTCATGGTCTCCTGCAAACAGGAGTCCGCTGATCCGTGTGCCGACGGCCAGAGGAAGCGGAACACGCCTGGAATTCAGAAGCCCGGATTCCGCGGCCAATCCTTACCTTGCGCTTGCAGTGAGTCTGGCGGCAGGAATTGACGGTCTTGAAAATAAACTGCAGCCTGGAAAGGCATCTACAAAGAACCAGTACGAAGTTACAGAGAAGGCGAAATTAAAGGCCGGCATCGGGGCTCTTCCAAGGGATATGAAGGAAGCGATGGATTTGTTCAAGGACAGTGAATTCATGAAAGAGGTTCTCGGAGATCATATTTTTGACCGGTATCTGGATGCAAAACAGGGAGAATGGGAATCTTATCAGAAAACTGTCTCTCAGTGGGAAATAGATGAATATTTGTACAAGATTTAACCGGCAGAAGGCAGGCGTCATTCATACGGGGAGGTGGGAAGCTTGGTTCATATTTTTGTTCTTTTCCCGAAACAGGAGCAGACAAGGAGTATCCGAAATCTGCTTGTGAGAAACGGATTTGAAGTGACGGCTGCCTGTGTCACAGGCTCCCAGATCATGCAGCGGGCGGAAAGCCTGGAAGACGGGCTGATCGTCTGCGGATACAAGTTTGCGGACATGGTCTGCAGTGAACTGAGAGAATATCTCCCTGACGGATTCAGGATGATTGTTTTAGCTCCACAGGCGAGTCTGGAATTTTTGGATATCCGGGGGATGGAGTATCTGCCGATGCCTTTAAAGCCTCCGCTTCTGATGGAAAAAGTACGGGAAATGTCGGACGCTCTGATCAATGCCCAGAAGAAAAAACAGCAAAGGCCGAGACAGCGCACGAGAGAAGAGCTGGAAATAATCGAAGAAACGAAGAAACTGCTGATGAAAAACAACCGGATCTCAGAACAGGAAGCCCACGAGTATATTCAGCGCCGCAGTATGAACAGCGGTGTGGGACTGATTGAAATGGCAAAGATGATCCGGGATTCATATAGATACTAAACGGACTTTCACAGTAAATTATTAGGAGGACATCATGTTTAAGATCAACGAAAATTATTTGAAATTACCAGGAAGTTATTTATTTTCAACCATTGCCAAAAAGGTCAATGCATATCAGGAAGCCAATCCGGAAAAAGATCTGATCCGTCTGGGAATTGGGGATGTGACACAGCCGCTGGCTCCGTCAATCATCGAGGCGCTTCACGGCGCTGTGGATGAGATGGCCGCAGCGGAGACCTTTCACGGTTATGCACCGGACCTCGGATATGAATTTTTAAGAAACGCTATTGTGGACGGTGATTACAGATCACGGGGTGCGCAGATTGAGGCGGATGAGATCTTTGTCAGTGACGGAGCAAAGTGTGATTCGGGAAATATCCAGGAGATCTTTGCACAGGATAATAAGATTGCGGTCTGTGATCCGGTGTATCCGGTTTATGTGGACACCAACGTCATGGCCGGACGGACAGGAACCTATGATCCGAAATCCGAGACATGGAGCGATGTAATCTATATGCCGTGTACGGCGGAGAATAATTTTGCACCGGAATTTCCGAAAGAGGTTCCGGACATCATTTATCTCTGTTTCCCGAACAATCCGACGGGATCTACGATTACAAAGGATCAGCTTCAGGGATGGGTAGACTATGCAAATAACAATGGGGCAGTCATTATTTATGATGCTGCATATGAGGCATATATCTCAGAGGATGATGTGGCACATACCATCTACGAATGTGAAGGCGCAAGAACCTGTGCCATTGAGTTAAAGAGTTTTTCTAAAAATGCAGGATTTACCGGAGTACGATTGGGATATGCTGTAGTGCCGAAAGATCTTACATGCGGTGATGTAAAACTTCACGACTTATGGGCAAGGCGCCACGGTACAAAGTATAACGGCGCACCGTATATTGTGCAGAAAGCGGGAGCGGCTGTCTATTCTGAAGCCGGGAAAGCACAGCTTAAAGAGCAGGTGGGCTACTACATGAACAATGCCAGGGTGATCTATGAGGGTCTGAAAGATGCGGGATATACTGTGTCAGGAGGAGTCAACGCTCCTTATATCTGGCTGAAGACTCCGGATGGAATGTCCTCCTGGGATTTCTTTGATCATCTGCTGGAACACGCAAATGTTGTGGGAACACCGGGATCAGGTTTCGGACCGAGCGGGGAAGGCTATTTCCGGCTCACGGCTTTCGGAAATTATGAGAATACGGTGAAAGCCATTGAACGGATTAAAAATATATAACTGTATTTTGCAGGACCATGCCTTTGCCGGCATGGTCCTTTTAATGTTCCTGACATAGAGTTTTGTCAAAATATGACGATTCGTTGACATTTTACACAGAATGTGTTAAGTTAATTTTAATAATGTTGTAATAAGTTCACAATACGCAGGAAGGAGAGGGAGACACAGAGGGATATGAATCATAAGATAGCAAAGGGAACGATGGCAGCCGGACTGTCACTGGCATTCATTCTCGGAGTTTCCACATTCGCAGACGCCAAAGGCGATCAGTACCAGACCGGTCTTGCGGGATCTGCGGCAGCTATGGAACAATACACAGAGTCAGACAGTTCAGCACCAAAGAAGAAAGTAAAAACACCTTCGGCTGCAGCAGCAGTGAAGAAGACGACAAAGACGCAGCATATTACAGAAGTTAAAAAGCAGGCGGCAGCGACTTCCGCAAAACCAAAAGTGACAGCAAAACAGGCGGCAGCGGCCGCGGTGCAGAAACAGACAAAAGAGCCTGAGTTTTCCGCTTCTTTTTACAAAGGAAAAGCAGCACCCGACGTGCGCTCCGTACTGAACATCAGAAAGAAAAAGAGCATTTCCAGCCCTGTGGTGGGAAAGTTCAAAAAAGGAAACATCGGCACTGTATTGAAAAAGGGAAAAGAATGGAGCAGGATCCGTTCCGGAAAAGTGACCGGTTATGTGAAGAACGAGTATTTGATCTGGGGAAGTGATATCCACAGTTACGCTAAGAAACATAATTTTCCGAAACAAGCCGTCGTGAAAGTGGACACACTGAAAGTCAGACAGAAACAGTCCACCAAAGCAAAAGTTTTGACCCTGGTTTCCAGAGATGACAGCTACAAAGTTCTCGGAGAATCCGCAGAGTGGGTCAATGTGAAGGCAGACGGAGACAAAGGCTATCTGGCAAAAGATTACGTCAGTCTTGGGTATTACTATACCAGTGCAAAGTCAACGGTGAAAAAACAAAAGCCGGCAAAGAGTACCACGAGTACAGAACGAACAACCGAGAGCGAAAGACAGAATTCCTCTTCTCAGGAGAGCGGAGACAGTTCCTCAGGAACTACCCGTCAGCAGGTCGTGAACTATGCCCTGAAGTTTGTGGGGAATAAGTACCGCTACGGCGGAAACAGCCTGACAAACGGTACGGACTGTTCCGGATTTACTCAGCAGGTGCTTGGACATTTTGGCTACAACATCAGCAGAACATCCTATTCCCAGGCAAACGATGGACGCACCATCTCCATCAGCAGCGTCAGACCGGGGGATCTGCTGTTCTATAAACGGGGAGGCCGGATCAACCATGTGACCATGTACATCGGAAACGGTCAGGTCGTCCACGCGAGCAATTCCGCCCCATATCCAAGGGGAGGCATCAAAGTATCCAGTATGGGATACCGGACACCGTGCAAAGCAGTGCGCATCATCAACTAAGTGAGAGAAGATTATTTACATATACCAAGAAACCGCCGCGGTTCACATTTGTGAACCACGGCGGTTTCTCTCTGCAAGAAGAAGCTGCTGCAAGACAGCACTTTCTATCCGGCAGGATGTCTTCTCCAGCAGATATGATATCTATTTTCTGTATGATTGGAGTGAGGCATTCTAAGAGCCGAACGAAAATCATACAGAAAATTTTACACATTAAACTTAAACACGATCACGTCTCCGTCCTGTACGACGTATTCTTTTCCTTCCTGTCTCACCAGCCCTTTTTCTCTGGCTGCTGCGATGCTTCCATTTTCAACAAGGTCATCATAGGAAACTACTTCGGCACGGATGAAGCCCCGCTCGAAATCCGTATGGATCTTTCCGGCTGCCTGAGGCGCCTTCGTTCCTTCTGTGATCGTCCATGCCCTCGTCTCGTCTTCCCCTGATGTCAGATAACTGATCAGGCCAAGCAGTGAATAGCTGGCAGAGATCAGTTTATCAAGGCCTGACTCACTAAGACCCAGATCCTCTAAAAATTCTTTTCGCTCTTCATCATCCAGTTCTGCGATTTCCTGTTCAATCTGGGCACAGATCACGAAAACACCGGCGTCTACATCTTTTGCATAAGTTCTCACTTCATTTACAAACTCGTTGGATGCGGCATCATCCATGAGATCATCCTCACAGACATTGGCGGCAAAAATCACAGGCTTGATCGTTAAGAGATTGCAGGAATCCAGGATTTCCTGTTCTTCTTCGTCATCGGTCACGAATGTCTTGGCCAGCTTCCCGTCCTCAAGATGAGCTTTTACCCGTTCCAGAAGTTCTACCTCCCGGGCGAGGGACTTGTCATTTCGTGAACCTTTTTTTGACTTGGCGATCTTTCTGTCAAGAACTTCGATGTCGGAAAAAATCAGCTCAAAATTGATGGTTTCGATATCGCGAAGCGGGCTGACTGAACCGTCTACATGGACGATATTTTCATCTTCAAAGCAGCGGACTACATGGACAATGGCATCGACCTCACGGATATTGGCCAGAAACTGGTTGCCAAGCCCCTCCCCTTTGGATGCTCCCTTGACGAGACCTGCGATGTCTACAAACTCGATGACTGCGGGAATGACTTTTTTTGAGTGATACATCTCAGACAGCACGTCCAGCCTTTTATCCGGCACGGTAACGATCCCTACGTTCGGATCGATGGTGCAGAACGGATAGTTGGCAGACTCGGCACCCGCTTTTGTGAGAGAATTAAAC
This sequence comes from Anaerostipes sp. AF04-45, assembly GCF_003461725.1. Taxonomy (NCBI): domain Bacteria; kingdom Bacillati; phylum Bacillota; class Clostridia; order Lachnospirales; family Lachnospiraceae; genus Anaerostipes; species Anaerostipes sp. AF04-45. Next base: position 14,817 of record NZ_QTXQ01000018.1, on the reverse strand, counting down.
AAAGTACTCTTACCTACATTTGGCAGTCCTACGATTCCTAATTTCATTGTGTATTGATTCCTTTCTTCATGTCTTTGCATAAATATAGTCCTGTGATCCAAGGACATTGATACAACAAGTCTACCATAAGAACCTTGAAAAGAAAAGAAAAATGGGATAAGATGAAACGACGGAAAGGAGTAATGCGATTATGGAAAATGAAATCCGGTTTCCATTTTTGGGCATTGTGTTCAAACATGTGGGAGAGGGCATCAGCATCGGAGGATTTGAGATCAAATATTACGGTATAGTCATTGCACTGGGATTTCTTCTGGGGATGCTTGCGGCGGCCAGAATGGCTAAGAAAAACGGAGTCAATCCGGATCTGGTCTTTGATTTCATCATCGCGGTGATGATTCCTGCTATCATTGGGGCGAGACTTTATTATGTTATTTTTTCCTGGGATTACTACAAAGATCATCTGACGGAGATACTGAATACCAGGAGCGGAGGCCTTGCCATTTATGGAGGGATTATTGCTTCGGTCATTGTGATGGTCATCTTCTGCAGAGTGAAGAAAATAGAATTTTTCAAACTGGCGGATATTGCGGTGCCGGGGCTGCTGATCGGCCAGATCCTGGGCCGATGGGGGAACTTTTTCAACAGGGAAGCATTCGGAGGCTTTACCAACGGGCCTTTGGCTATGCAGATCCCCACAGACTATTTCGTAAAGCACGGAAGACTTTCAGAGATTGTGGATGCCGGGCTGTATGACCAGGCTGTGTTTGTGGGAAGCGGAAGCCATATGAATACTTATATTCAGGTACACCCTACGTTTTTATATGAAGGGCTGTGGAACCTTGCACTGCTGATTCTCATTGTTATCATGTTCAGACACAAAAAATTTGACGGCCAGATGCTGGCAATTTATGCCATCGGATATGGAGTCGGACGATTCTGGATCGAGGGCCTTCGGACAGACCAGCTGCTGATCCCGGGAACACAAATCGCCGTATCTCAGGTAGTTGCGGCACTTTTTGCTGCCGGGGCACTGCTTGTCCTTCTCTATCAGTGGAAAAAACGGAAACATTAAAAGTGTAGAAAAAAACTGTTCACAGAAAAAATTCTGTGGACAGTTTTTTTATTTCTTGATTTTTTGTGGACAATCCATTAGAATGGAGACAGTAGTGGTGAGAAGTGGTGGATAGTGGGTAGAAAAGACCACAAAGTGTCACGACTGATCATCAGGTGGAGCGCACCCGATTTGGGAAACGGCAGGTGATTACCATGTTCATGGGCGAATACAATCACACAATCGATGCGAAAGGCAGACTGATAATCCCCTCAAAGTTCAGAGAAGCACTGGGCAGTGAGTTCGTTCTTACAAAGGGATTGGATGGATGCCTATTCGTGTTTCCTATGAAAGAATGGGAGGCTTTTGAAGAAAAATTAAGAAGCCTGCCGCTGATCGATAAGAATGCACGGAAGTTTTCCAGATTCTTTTTGGCCGGAGCATCCACTTGTGAATTGGACAAGCAGGGCAGAATCCTGGTGCCAGGCACACTGCGTGAATTTGCACAGATGGATAAAGAAGTAGTTCTTACGGGCATGCTGGACCGTATTGAGGTATGGAGCAAAGAACAATGGCTTGAAAATAATGCTTATGACGATATGGACGATATTGCCCAGAGTATGCAGGAACTAGGTTTGAATATCTGAATGGAAGGAAAGACAAATGGATTTTGAACATGCATCTGTGTTGTTGGATGAAACAATAAGGGAACTAAAGATAAAACCGGACGGTATCTACGTGGATGGGACTCTTGGAGGAGGCGGACATGCCTTTCATGTCCTGAACAGACTCTCTGAAAAGGGACGATATATTGGCATTGACCAGGACGAGGATGCGATCAGGGCAAGCACAAAACGGCTTGCTCCGTTTCAGGATAAAGTTACGATTGTAAGAGATAACTATGTGAATATGCCGAAAGTGCTGAAGGATCTGGGGATATCCCGTGTGGACGGAATTCTTCTGGATCTTGGCGTTTCCTCTTTTCAGCTGGATGAGAAGGACAGGGGATTCACATACCGCGAAGACGTACCGCTGGATATGAGGATGGATCAAAGGCAGACTTTTTCTGCAAGAGACATAGTCAATGGATACAGTGAACAGGAGTTGTTTCATATTATCCGCGATTATGGAGAGGACAAGTTTGCTAAAAATATTGCCAAACATATTGCAGCAGAGAGAGAGAAAGTACCGATTGAGACAACAGGACAGCTTATTGAGGTGATCAAACATGCAATACCGATGAAGGTGAGGGCTGTGGGAGGACATCCTGCAAAAAGGACATTTCAGGCCATCCGGATTGAATGCAACCGGGAGCTGGAAGTGTTAAAGACAAGTCTTGACCAGATGATCGAGCTGTTAAACCCCGAAGGAAGACTGTGCATCATTACCTTTCATTCTCTGGAAGACAGAATTGTGAAACGGGCGTTCAGAAAAAATGAAAATCCGTGTACCTGTCCGCCGAATTTCCCGATCTGTACCTGCGGAAATGAATCGAAGGGTAAGGTTATCACAAGAAAGCCGATTATACCGACCGAAGAAGAACTTATGAGGAACAAAAGAGCAAAAAGTTCAAAATTAAGAGTGTTTGAGAGAAAATAGTGAGGGGGAGAACAGCGAAGTGAATAAGACGAGACAAGAGCGATATGAATTTATTTACGGAAATACTGCGCGGAAAATGGAAGCGGCACCGGCAAAACCCGAGTATGAACCATCCAGGCAGCCGAAAAGGAAACCGGCAGTACGCACCAAAAGAAAGACAACACCTCAGACAAAAGCAAACCAAACAAAAGCTCTGGAATTTGATTTTGCGTTTATCAAAGCGCTGGCAGCAGGTATGGCTGTGATCGCACTGGTAAGCTTCTTCTATTTGTCGGAGCAGTCAAAACTGGAGCAGCAGCGGTCCGCAGTCTCTGCCAAGAAATCGGAGCTCAGCACACTGCTGGTCGAAAATGAGGATCTGAATCTGGAGATCGAACAGAGCATTAATCTTCCTGCGATCCAGGAAACGGCCATGAAGAAATACGGAATGAAGAAACCTGCGCAGAGTAAGGTAATTGCATATGACAGTAAGAATGTTGACTATGTGAGACAGTACAATAAAATACCCGATTCAAAGTAAGGAGCGGTTTTATTGAAAAAAAAGAAATATAAGAAGATCAAAAGAATAAACAATGCTATGAGAGTCAGGACTCTGTCTGTATCGGCTCTCATAGCAATTCTTTTTATTTGCCTTATGGGCCGGCTGGTTTATTTCAGTGTGGCAAAAAATAAGACATATGAAAAAAAAGTTCTGGCCCAGCAGAATTATCAGAGCCAGACCCTTCCGTACAAAAGGGGAGATATCCTCGACAGAAACGGAAACACGCTGGCTACCAGCCAGAAGTTATACAGTCTGGTCCTGGAACCGAAAAATATCCTGCGTACAGAGCAGACTCAGAAAAATGCTTTGAATGCACTGACCAAATATATGGACCTTGACCGGGATGATCTGCTGTCCTATATAAAAGACAACAAAGACTCTTATTACTCAGTGTACAAAAAAGACATGAAGTACAGTGAAGTGGCAGATCTGAAAGATTTTCTGAAATCGAAAAACGGAAAAAAGGTTGTGGGGATTACTTTTTCTGAAAAGTATGTGAGAAGATATCCCAATAAGAGTCTGGCAAGCCACCTTCTCGGGTTCGTATCTGACGGAAGCATTGGAACAACGGGGATAGAGCAGTATTATAACAGTACACTGTCCGGTGTGGACGGAAGAAAATACACGTATCTGAATGAGGAACTGGAACAGGATGACTCTATAGTAGATCCGGAAAACGGCAAAACACTTGTGTCTACGATCGACATCAATATCCAGAAAATAGCCGAAGACCGCCTGGAAAAGTTTGAAAAAAAATACGGCAGTAAGGGAAGCTCTATTCTGGTCATGGACCCGAACAATGGGGAAGTCCTGGGAATGGCCAACTCCAACAAATATGACCTGGAACACCCCAGAGATGAAAAAGGTCTGCTCTCGAAATATTCTCAGAGCCAGATTAATTCCATGTCAGAAAAACAGAAGGTAAAAGCCTTTAATGAACTGTGGAAGAATCCGATCGTATCAAACAGTTTCGAGCCGGGATCTACCTATAAACCGTTTACGGTGGCAGGAGGACTGGAGGACGGGATTCTCAAGGGAAATGAACATTATTACTGCAGCGGTTACAAACAGGTGGGGAAATACAAGATTCACTGTTCTCACAGAGAAGGACATGGAAATCTGAGTCTGTCTGACAGCATCGCATATTCATGCAATGTGGCGCTGATGGATATTGCCTTTAAAGAAGGTAAGGATGTATTTGCAAAATATCAAAAAGATTTTAACTTTGGAGTAAAGACGGGGATCGATCTTCCGGGCGAAGCGGAAACCGCAGGCCTTCTGCACGGCGCAGACCAGATGACGAATGTTGATCTGGCTACCAGTTCCTTCGGACAGTCCTTTAACTGTTCTATGATACAAATGGCATCTTCTTTCAGTTCATTGGTCAACGGAGGCAGCTACTATAAGCCTCATGTGGTGAAGCAGACCAGGGATGACAAAGGAAATGTAGTGAGCAACAAGGAATCCGAACTGGTCAAACAGACGATCTCGGCTGATACATCCAAGAAGCTGCGCACTTATATGGAAGAGACAGTCGAAAAAGGAACCGGGAAAAAAGCACAGATCAAAGGCTACAGCGTCGGAGGAAAGACAGGGACCGCACAGAAAATTCCGAGAAGTGCAGGGACTTACATCGTCTCCTTCTGCGGATTTGCTCCCGTAGAAAATCCTAAAGTTGTTGTATATGTGGTCATAGATGAAATCCAGAAAGACTCACAGCTCAACACCGGACTGGCTGTTGAAATGGCGAGAGATGTATTAAAAGAATCACTGAAGGACATGAATGTGCAGAAAACGAAAAAGTAAAACATGTCATACTTGTTTCCTTGGATTCATATATTTTTATCAGTATGGATTCCGGAGTTTTTTATGAAAACAAGTTATAAACGAAGGATGCTTCTCATGGGCGGCATCTTTGCATTCTGTCTGATCTTTATGGCGGGAAGGCTTGGCTATCTGATGATCGGGCAGGCAGATAAGTATCTGGCGCTGGCCAAAGACCTGCACCAGAGAGAGCGGGAAATCAAGGCTCCCAGGGGAAATATTTATGACAGAAACGGGGTGAAGATCGCATCCAACAAAGCGGTTTACTCTATCTCTGTGATTCATTCCCAGACAAAGCAGAAAGAGAAAGTCGTATCGGTCCTTTCAAAGGAACTTCAGATAGATGAGTCAGAAATCAAAAAAAAGGTTTATAAAAATTCAGTTAGGGAAAAGATTAAGAGTAATGTAGATAAAGACGCAGCAGACCGTATCAGAAAATATGAACTTGCCGGCGTTAAAGTGGATGAGGATTATAAACGGACTTATCCTTATAATGATCTGGCTTCAAAAGTCCTGGGATTTACAGGAGGAGACAATCAGGGGATCGTTGGGCTTGAGGTGACATATGACTCTTATCTGCAGGGCAAACCCGGAAGAATCCTGACACTGACGGACGGCGGCGGAAGAGAAATTGACGGTGCCTACGAGGAGAGAGATGAACCGGTAGCCGGCAATGACCTGTATACTACACTGGATGTGAACCTGCAGAACTATGTGTGGCAGGCATGTGAAAAGGTAAGAAAAGAAAAGGGAGCAAAACGGGTTTCCATGATTATCATGAATCCTCAAAACGGAGAGATTTATGCCATGGTCAACACTCCTGAATACAATTTAAATGAACCGTTTAAACTGAAAGGGAAAAAAGAGAACACCACAGGAAAGAAAAGACAGGAACTGTTGAACCAAATGTGGAGAAACACATGTATCAATGATACATATGAGCCGGGATCTGTCTTTAAGATTGTGACTGCAACCGCCGGTCTGGAACTTGGCAAAGTGAAAGTGACGGATCACTTCAGCTGTCCGGGATTCCGGATCGTGGAAGACCGGAAGATCCGCTGCCATAAAACCACGGGGCACGGCGCCGAGACCTTTAAGGAGGGTGTTATGAATTCGTGCAACCCGGTTTTTATGGAAGTTGGAGCCAGGGTAGGAGTAGACGGGATGTATACGATATTCCGCCAGATGGGCCTGTTTGAAAAGACCGGCATCGATATTCCGGGTGAGGCAAATTCCATTATGCATAACAAAAAGAATGTGGGAGCGGTGGAACTTGCCACGATGTCTTTCGGGCAGTCCTTCCAGATTACTCCTCTGCAGCTGATGAGAGCTGCCAGTGCCGCAGTTAACGGAGGAACTCTGGTGACACCTCATTTTGGCATGAAGGCAGTGGATTCATCGGGAAAGACAGTGAAGACTTTTGAATTTGCGAAAAAGAAAAACGTGATTAAAAAAGAAACATCTGAGACAATGAGGGAGCTTTTGGAGGCAGTGGTGTCAGAAGGTTCCGGAAGGAACTGTAAGATTGAAGGATATTCCATTGGAGGGAAGACTGCGACCAGTGAAAAACTGCCCCGCGGAACAGGGAAATATATTTCCTCATTTTTAGGTTTTTCAAAGGCAGAACATCCAACCGTGATGGCTTTGGTCATGATCGACGAGCCGAAGGGCACTTATTATGGAGGAACCATCGCAGCGCCGGTGGTACGGGAGGTATTTAAAGTTGCACTTCCTTATCTTGGAATTTCCAAGGATTATACGGTTGATAAAACAAAGAAATAAAGATATACTGGAAAGATAAGAAAAACAAATGAGGTGAAAACATGAATTATAGTATCGTAAAACCTATTTTAATTGCATTTTTCGTCAGCGTGGTGCTGAGCCCGATGATGATTAAATATTTACAGAAGCTGAAATTCGGCCAGTTCATCCGGGGCGAGGGACCCGAGTCCCACCTGAAGAAGTCAGGGACCCCGACGATGGGAGGACTGATCATCCTGCTTGGCATCATTGTGGCTTCTCTGTTTTATGTGAAAGATTATCCGAACATTATACCGGTTCTCTTTGTTACCCTCGGATTCGGCTTCATCGGTTTTATCGATGATTATATCAAAGTCGTGATGAAGAGAAATCTTGGACTCAGGGCCTGGCAGAAGATGCTTGGACAGATCATTGTGACCGGAGTGTTTGCATACTATCTGATCAATCATACGGATATTGGAACCTCCATGCTGATCCCTTTTTCACACGGAAAATATCTGGAGCTGGGAGCACTGTTTGTTCCCGCTATCTTTATTATCCTGCTGGGAACTGTCAATGGGGCCAACTTTACGGACGGACTCGACGGTCTTGCATCCAGTGTCACTGTTTTGATCGCTACCTTTTTTACGGTTGTAGCCATCGGAGCGGGTATCTCCGGAAATGATCCGGGATTATGGCCCATCACTTGTGCCACGGTGGGGGCTTTGCTCGGATTTCTCGTGTTTAATGTTTACCCTGCGAGAGTATTCATGGGAGACACAGGGTCCCTTGCACTGGGCGGGTTCGTGGCTGCCACAGCGGTTATGCTGAGGCTCCCTCTGTTCGTACCGCTTGTGGCTTTTATCTACATGATCGAGGTATTGTCGGTTATGATACAGGTCGTTTATTTTAAGAAAACAGGGAAAAGAGTTTTTAAGATGGCGCCGATCCATCATCATTTTGAGCTGTCCGGCTGGCCGGAGACAAAAGTTGTTGCCATATTTGCCATCGTCACAGCAATCTTATGCCTGATCGGCCTGATCGCCATTTAGATAAGGAGCAGGAAATGACATTAAAAGATAAGAAGGTTTTAGTTGCGGGAGCGGGGAAGAGCGGAATAGGATCTGCCAGTCTCCTGATCCGTTCCGGGGCATCTGTCAGTCTGTATGACGGAAATGAACACTTGAAGGCACGGGATATTTATGACAAACTGGAGGGGAAAAAAGAGATTCCGCTGATTCTTGGAGAACTCACACCGGGAGCAGAGGAGGAGTTTGATCTCTTAGTACTTAGCCCAGGAATTTCTGTCAATGCTCCGGTATCAAAGCAGTTTATGGATTCCGGCAGGCCTGTCTGGAGTGAGATTGAACTCGCATATCAGGTTTCCAGGGGACAGATTGCGGCTATCACAGGCACGAATGGAAAGACAACGACCACAGCGCTGGTGGGAGAGATCATGAAGTGTTTTTACAGTGACGTGTATGTGGTTGGAAATATCGGAACGCCGTATACGAGCGTTGCTTTGGATACAAAAGACGAGAGCATTATTGTGGCCGAGATCAGCAGTTTTCAGCTGGAAACGATACAGGACTTCTGCCCTAAGGTTTCAGCCGTTTTAAACATTACACCGGACCATCTGGACCGGCATGGGACAGTGGAAGTCTATGCAAAGACAAAGGAATCCATCGGAAAGAACCAGACCGGAGATCAGGTTATGGTTCTGAACTATGAAGACCCAGTGACCAGAAATATGGCTGAGAGGGCAAACGCCAGGGTCGTATTTTTCAGCCTGGATCATGAACTGGAAGAAGGAGTCTATTTTAAAGACGGATCTTTCATGCTTGCAGAAAACAAAACAGTACAGACCATATGTACAGAAGCCGATATCAACCTTCTGGGCGGGCATAATTATGAAAATATTTTGGCGGCGATCGCGGTATCCCACTATATGGGGGTTCCGGCAGAGCAGATCAGAAAGGGAGTTTCTGGTTTTAAAGGAGTGGAACACCGCATAGAATATGTAGATACCATTAAAGATGTTGCATACTACAATGATTCTAAGGGAACCAACACCGATGCAGCCATCAAAGGGATCAAGGCCATGAACCGTCCCACGTTCCTGATCGGGGGAGGGTACGATAAGAAGGCAGAATATGATGACTGGATCGAGGCCTTTGACGGCAAAGTGAAGGAACTGATCCTTTTGGGCGCGACGGCGGAGAAGATCGGTAAAACAGCCGAGGCCCATGGTTTTTCCCGAATTGTATATGTAGATACTCTGGAAGAAGCAGTGGAGTATGCATCAAAGCATGCAGTTTCCGGCGATGCAGTTCTTTTATCTCCGGCCTGCGCAAGCTGGGGGATGTTCCCGAACTATGAGGTACGGGGCGACCGCTTCAAGGAGTATGTAAACAAATTAAAGGAGCGCTAAGATTTGAAAAAAAGCAGAGTCAGTGAAAAATACATGCCAAAGCGGCGTTATCTCGATTATCCGATGCTTTTTATCGTGATGTTTCTCGTGGGATTCGGCCTGGTTATGATCTTTAGTACAAGTTCATATAAGAGTACACTGAACTTTGGGAATCCGTATCACTGGCTCATCAGGCAGTGTTTTGCAGTTGGAGTGGGAGCGGTCTTTATGGCAGCACTCACATGGTTTGATTACAGGATTCTCAACGCAAAGATCATTGCCTATGGCTGCTACGGACTCAGTGTAGCACTGCTGATCATCGTATTATTTATCGGTGCCGCTAAAAAAGGAGCTGTGCGCTGGATCTCTATCGGAGGATTCCAGTTCCAGCCTTCCGAAGTCGCAAAAATTTTCCTTGTGATCTATCTGGCATACATATTATCACAGAATGCCCATCGGATGCGTACGATGGCTGCTGCTGTAAAAGTTATCATCCGATGTCTGCCGATCATCGGACTGGTTGCCTATCAGAACTTAAGTACGGCGATCGTTTTGACAGCAATGGTCGGGGTCATGATTTTTGTGGTAAGTCCGAAAACCAAAGAGCTTCTGGGAATTGCCCTTTCAGGTGTCGCAGGATTAGTGCTTTATCTGACGTTTTCCAACAGTTACCGGAACGAACGTGTGGCGATATGGAAAAATCCGGAGACTCACCCGAAAGGACTTCAGACGATGCAGGCACTGTATGCTATCGGTTCCGGAGGCCTGTTTGGGAAGGGCCTTGGCCAGAGCATGCAGAAGATGGGGTTCATACCGGAATCCCACAATGATATGATCTTCTCGATCATTTGTGAGGAGCTGGGCTTATTCGGCGCTGTCTGTCTGATCCTTCTGTTTATGCTTTTAATATGGAGAATGCTTTTGATCGCTATGAATTCGGATGATCTGTTCGGGTCCCTGATCGTGATCGGATTTATGATTCATATCGGAGTGCAGGTATTTATTAACATAGCGGTTGTAACAAATACGATCCCTCCGACCGGTATCCCTCTGCCGTTTATAAGTTACGGCGGAACTTCAATCCTGGTCGTTATGGCGGAGATGGGGCTGGTTTTATCGGTATCCAGGAAGATACGTATGTAGAGGAACTGATTATGGATAAAAATGAAAAAATAATTACAATCAGTCAGGCAAAAAAACAGCAGAAGGGCCTTGGGAATAAGAAAAAAATTATCGGCTGCATTGCCGGCCTGCTGTTTCTTCTCTGTATTATTTTATTTGCAGTATTCCAGACGAAAAAGATTGTCATAAAAGGGAACAGCCATTACACAGAGGGTGAGATAGCGGCCGCACTGAAGGACAATACATACACGGGCAACGGGCTGATCCTGTTTCTGAGAAATAAGATTGCGCCTGTAAAGACGCTTCCGTTCGTAGATTCTGTAACGATAACTCTTAAGGGGACGAATCAGGTGACGGTGCAGGTCAATGAGAAAAAACGGGCAGGGTGTCTGAATTATAACGGGAAATATGTTTATTTCGATAAGGAAGGCTATGCGCTGGAAATTTATGAGAAACACTATGATGATGTGCCGCTGGTCACAGGGCTGAATTATAAAAAAATTGCTCTCGGTGAAAAAATACCGGAGAAGAAGACTGCCGTATTTGAGCAGATACTAAAAATTACCATGGCCATCGACAAGTATGATCTTCCGGTAAGCCAGATCCATTTTAATGCAGAAGGGAAAGCCCTTCTGATCAGCGGAGATTTAACGATTAATCTGTGGAACAGCCGGGAGCTGGACTTGAAGCTTACAGAGCTTACAGGTATCCTTCCTAAGATGAAAGGCAAGAAGGGTACCATCTCGATGAAATATTTTACAAAGGACAATCCGGTAGCGATTTTCAAGAAGAAAAAGTAGTTGAAAGTTTAACTGAAAAACTGTATCATGTAAGAAGATAACATGAAATGATAATGTGGATGAGTATAAGAAAATTTGAGATAGAGATTGAAGGAGGAGCATCGTGGTCGAGATTATGCCGAATGTAGAAAGCACACAAGCCAGAATTTTAGTCATTGGAGTCGGGGGAGCCGGCAACAATGCAGTGAACCGCATGGTTGACGAAAATATACAGGGAGTGGAACTTGTAGGAATTAACACGGACAGGCAGGCCCTGTCTTTATGCAAGTGCTCTACGAAGATCCAGATAGGAGAAAAGCTGACCAAAGGTCTCGGTGCCGGTGCGAAACCTGAGATCGGAGAGGCAGCGGTGGAAGAAAACCGGGATGAGATCACACAGCTGGTACAGGGTGCCGATATGGTCTTTGTCACCTGCGGTATGGGAGGCGGAACAGGTACCGGAGCAGCACCGGTGATTGCCGAGATTTCAAAGTCTCTTGGTATTTTGACCGTCGGTGTTGTCACAAAGCCTTTTACTTTTGAAGGAAAGCCAAGAATGAATAATGCTGTCGCGGGAGTGGCGCGTCTTCAGGATCAGGTGGACACGATGATCGTGATTCCGAATGACAAGCTGCTTCAGATCTGCGAGAAGAAAACAACTATTCCGGACGCACTCAAAAAAGCTGATGAAGTGCTTCAGCAGGGTGTTCAGGGAATTACCGATATGATCTACAATCCTGGTCTTATCAATGTTGACTTTGCAGACATCCAGACGGTTATGCGCGATAAGGGTATTGCACACATCGGTATGGGTGTTGCGGATGAGGAATTGGAAGCAATCAAGGCAGCCATGGAAAGCCCGCTTCTGGAAACTACAGTTTCCGGAGCGACCGATATCATCGTCAATTTCTCAGGTGATGTGGGTATGCTGGAGGCACAGCAGGCAGTAGAGTACTTGAAGGATACGGCTGGACAAGAAGTCAACGTTATCTTCGGCACTGTCAACTCTGATATGGGTGACCAGATCAGCGCAACTATCGTTGCCACGGGGATCCAGTCTGAGGCAGGAGCCAGAGGAGCAGGATTTAAGAAGAAAAGCATTACTCCTCCTCCCGTTTTTTCCGGACAGCCTATCTACAGCAGTCAGCCGAAAAGTGAGCCTGCTGAAACAGCAGAATCTACATATGGGAGCAAAGAACAGGAGACTGCCAGTGTAGAGGATCATGATTCAAAGATCGTGATTCCGGAGTTTTTATTAAAGAGCAGAAGAAAATAAAATAAACGTGGGACAAGCCCGTATCTTGCCGTAAGGCAGGATACGGGTTTTTTTGTAGAATTAACGTATCTGCCACTTCTCTTTTTTGACAAAGTACGTGCACCTCTTTTTTTATAATAAGCTTATGTTTTTTTTGATGATGTTTTTGGAACAGTGGCTGGTCCTCCTGGGGCTGCTGCTTATTTTAAGAAGTTCGCTGAAATCACAGAGTTCTGTCTGGCGTATCCTGCTGGCATCAGCGGCCGGAAGCGGACTCGGGTGTCTGACGGCATGGGCGGCGGAAGGAAATCAGGCAGTCCAGCTTGGATTTCTCGCGGCAAGCATCGGAGCGACCTCCTGGCTTGCATTTCCGCTCTCTCTGAGAAAAAGTCTGATATGTTCCGGATATTTATTTGCACTCTCAGCCTTGCTGGGCGGACTGTGGAGCTTCGTGAAATACCGTTTATCTATCCATATCTGGATTTTCGGCTGTTTTGCGGCGTTTCTCCTCTTGGCTTTTTTGTATTGTGCAGTCTGGGAAAATATCAGGAGCCAGAAAGATTCCTTATACCAGGTATCATTTGAACTCCTTGGCAGGACGGTCAGAGTCACTGCCTATTTGGATACGGGGAATTTTTTATACGAACCTATAGAAAAGATCCCGGTTTCCGTCATGGAGGAACAGGCACTGAATCCATATTTAGATGAATCATTAACCATTTTAATAGAAAAACATAAGCTAAAAGATATAAGAATGATTCCATACAGGACGGTTGGCAGGGAAAACGGCCTGATGATGGGGATTCTTGTAGCTAATATCAGAATCAAGAATAGCAGCCAGACATGGATGGCAGAAAGAGGATTGATAGGACTGTCAGAGCACCCGCTTTCCCGGGACGGCCACTATCAGTTACTGCTCCATCCGGATCTGGTCAGATAAAGTAATGGGAGGTTGTACAGTGCTGAAACTTAATGTGACATGCCAAAAGAGGACTTTTTTAGCGAAAGGAAAAGAAATCCACTACATAGGGGGTGCAGAAATTCTGCCGGCTCCTCTGGAAGCAAAGGAAGAGGAGAAGATGATACATAAGCTCGGGACAGCGGAGGAGCCGGAAGCCAGGGCAAAATTAATTGAGCGGAATCTGCGGCTTGTAGTCTACATAGCAAAGAAATTTGACAATACAGGGATCGGTGTTGAAGATTTAATATCCATTGGGACGATCGGACTGATCAAAGCCATCAATACATTTAATCCGGCCAAAAAGATCAAACTTGCTACCTACGCTTCCAGATGCATTGAGAATGAAATTCTGATGTATTTGAGAAGAAATAACAAGACGAAGATGGAAGTGTCCATCGATGAACCGCTGAATGTGGATTGGGACGGAAATGAACTTCTGCTCTCGGATATACTCGGAACAGACGAAGACATTATTTACAGGGACCTGGAGCATGAGGTGGACAGGAAGCTTTTGCTGAATGCCATGAAGATCCTCTCTGACCGGGAGAGAAAGATCATTGAGCTGAGATTCGGCATCAACCAGAAGGATGGGGAGGAGAAAACACAGAAAGAGGTTGCCGATTTAATGGGAATCTCCCAGTCGTACATATCCAGATTGGAAAAGAAGATTATTAAAAGATTAAAGAGAGAGATGTCCCGGATGGGGTGTGTCTGATCAGTGAAAAAGAGAATGCCGCATGGGAGAAGTCCTGATGCGGCTTTTTCATTTCATAGAAAAGTTCTACGACCTTCTCTATGAAATACAAAATCTCCGAGGGCTGTCCACAGATGCGTAAGGAAAACTTTGTTTTACATGAAGACTCATGGAAAAATTTTCTGTGTGATTGGGTTTTGAAAATGAGCGGAAAGATGTTATACTACTGACATAGAAAAAGGAGGAGACAAGTGAGAGTAAAAGGGGTAAAGAATAAACTTGCAGTATTTGTTTCAGCAATCGTATTGGCGGCTGGAATTTCTTACGTCAGCCATGCTTCTGTTTTTGCGGAAGAAAAAAGTGCGGAAGAACATGATCCGGCCAACAGTTGGCGGTTTAAAGATGGAAAACCGGTAAAACAGCAGGAGCCGATAGGTCCATCCATATCAGCCAGAGGAGGCAGGGCAGTTTCAAATGCTTGGAAAAATGTAAACGGTGTATTTTTGAATTCCCTGGGGAATCCAATTCCAAATGCCACTGCAAAGGGAATCGATGTGAGCAAATGGGACGGTAAAATTGACTGGAATAAAGTCAAAGCAGACGGAGTTGATTATGCCATTCTAAGGGTGGGATACGGAGAAAATCTTAAAAACCAGGATGATCCAACATGGGCATACAATTCATCCGAATGTGAGAGAATCGGGATGCCTTATGGCGTATACATATATTCGTATGCAACTAATACGACGAAAGCAAAAAGCGAAGCAGAACACGTGATACGCCTGGTCAAGTGTCGGGCGGCGAATTAAAGTTCCAACCGACTGCAATTCTACCGCAAATT
>NZ_QTXQ01000017.1:0-40268 GCF_003461725.1 Anaerostipes sp. AF04-45 | reverse complement strand
TTAATTTATTTATTGACATTTATAAGTTTTAATATTATATTAATAGAAAACAGAAAGGAAATGAATGCATGAAAAAGATTATCAGCCGCTGTCCCGTGTGCAGGAATGACCTGGCCGTCACAAGACTCAAATGTAACTCCTGCAATACCATCATTGAAAATAATTTCAGACTCAGCAAATTTGATTATCTTTCAGACGAAGATCTGTATTTTACAGAGACTTTTATCCGCTGCCGTGGAAATATCAAAGAGGTTGAGAAGACGCTCGGCATATCCTATCCCACGGTCCGGTCCAAACTGGACACAGTGATCAAAGAACTCGGTTATGAATCAGCTCCCGATGAACAGCCGGTTCAAAAAGAAGAAATTTTGAAAGCACTGGAAAACGGTGAAATAACAGCGGAACAGGCAATCGCACAGTTAAAATAGCATAGAAAAAGGAGTTTATCATGGATGAGAAATTAAGAATTTTAAAAATGGTTGAGGATGGAACGATCACGGCAGAGCAGGGAGCTGAACTGATGGCGGCTATGAATACGGAGACTCCTCCCCGGGAGCCGGTGTTAAAGAGAAACAGCTACGACAAAAAAATGTTCCGCATCATTGTAGACAGTGTTTCGGGTGACAAAGTAAACGTACAGTTCCCGGTGGGAGCCATCAAGAAGATATTAAAAGTGACCGGGAAACTTCCGATTCCGGAAAAAGATCTGGAAGGAGTTGATCTTTCCAGCATGATGGACGCTGTTTCCGAATGTCTGGACGACGAAATCGAAGGAGATTTTGTCAGCGTAGCCGCAGCGGACGGAACGACTGTAAGAGTCTTTGTAGACTGACAGGGTATCTCATATGAAAGTAAAAATCAGAACAAAAGGGGTACACCTGTCTATGCCGGTCCCGGTTTCTATGGTCGGTTTTGTCATAAGATTCATTCCAGACAGAATATTCGAAGACATGAAAAGTCGTACGCCGGGTCCTTACTGCAGCCTGATTTCAAAAGATATTATCTCTCTAGTATTGAGAGAATCCCTGGATCTTTTCAAGGAACATAAAGGCCTGGAAATCATTCATGTGGAAGCACCGGATGGCACCTTTGTGTCCTTAAAACTGTAAAAACGTCTCCTGGTCAGATATTTGAATTGACCAAGAGACGTTTCTTTTTTTATTGATTTCTGACTTTTTCAACCCAGGCGGCTAACTCCTCTTTTGAATGTTTTCCGTTGAGGATTTTCCCTTCTTTTATTACTGCGGCATCGGCACAGCTGCTCTTCAGTTTCTCCGCTGCCTTCCCGAATCCGCTTCCCCCTGAAGCGGCAAACAGCACAATGGTTTTTCCTCCAAAATCATAGCTCTCTAAAAATGTATTGACAATCGTCGGAGCCACATACCACCAAACCGGATATCCAAGAAAAATGAGATCATAGTTTTCAATTTCCGCACTTTGATCAGCGATTGCAGGCCGATAGGTCTGATCGCTCATCTCCACAGAACTGCGGGACTTTCTGTCCGTCCAGTTCAAATCATCTTTTGTATACGGAACTTCCGGCTTAATTTCATAAATATCTGCATGTGCTGCTTCTGCCAGCGCCTGGGCGGCCTTTTTAGTTGTGCCTGTTGCCGAAAAATAGGCAACTAATATTTTTTTATTCATTGTATCCCTTCTTTCTGGTCATTACCTGATAAAATTTGTCTGTTGGAATTCTTCCTTCTCAGGCAATCCATATGCTTCCTTTCCGAGCGCAATGCTTTTTATAAGAAAGGCCATATTTTTTGCCAAGGTTCTCATCGTCTGCAGCCCTTCTTCATCCTGTCGTGCCTCTCCGGGCTCTCTTCCGTGTATGCCGTTCCAGTATTGGCTGGATGCAACCGGCATTCCTGTGATCGTAAAATATTTATTCAGCTGATCAAATGCTGCCGATAAACCTCCTCGTCTTGCCGCCACGGCACACGCACCGACCTTCATGGTCTTATCAAATTGTGTGTTGTAAAACAGCCGGTCAAGAAAAGCACTCAGCGTGGCATTTGCCGAAGCATAGTAGACTGGACTGGCAGCCACCAGGCCATCACATTCTTCGAATTTCGGTGCTGTCTCATTGACGATATCATTAAATACACATTTCCCTTTTTCCGCACAGGAATTACAGGCCGCACAGCCTCTGATGTCCTTGTTTCCCACTTGGACTATCTCAGTTTTTATGCCCTCTTCCAAAAATATCTTTTCCATTTCATGCAGTGCCACATATGTATTCCCCTTTGAATGAGGACTTCCATTGATCATTAATACCTTCATCATAAAACCTCCTTTTATTATAGAATACTCCTTAGAGTTAACTCCATGTCAAGAATTTTTTGTCCCATAAATTACCACGCTCATTTTATCGAACATATGTTTTCTTCTCAGCGTCAGCTGTGTTATACTCAAGTCAGAAAGGAGTGTCATATTTATGGAGAAATCAATCTATTCATGTATTGATCTGAAAAGCTTTTATGCTTCAGTAGAAGCTGCCGAACGAAAGCTCGACCCGTTTAAGGAAAACCTCGTGGTCGCCGATCCGTCCAGAGGCCGGGGTGCCATATGCCTCGCCGTCACGCCGGCCATGAAATCTCTTGGAATCAAAAACCGCTGCCGTCTTTTTGAAATTCCGGAGACTGTGACATATATCACTGCAAAGCCGCGGATGAAGCTCTATATGGAATATTCCGCCCGGATCTACTCCATTTATTTAAACTATGTCAGCAAAGAAGATATCCATGTCTATTCTATTGACGAATGCTTTCTGGATTTCACACCTTATCTGCATACGTATGGAAAAACTCCGAAAGAAATGGCGGTCATGCTGATGGATGCTGTTCGCAGAGAAACCGGGATCTGTGCCACGGCAGGCATCGGCACAAACCTATTTCTGGCAAAGGTAGCCCTGGATATCACCGCAAAACATTCACCGGATCATATCGGTTATCTGGATGAAAAAGAATTTAAGAGGACCATCTGGCATCACCGCCCGATCACAGATATATGGAATATCGGAAAAGGCATCGCGGCCAGGCTCAGCCGTTATGGCATTTATGATCTTTACGGGACGGCACATATGGATGAAAAGCTTCTTTATAAAGAATTTGGTGTCAATGCAGAGTTTCTCATCGACCATGCCCACGGGCGGGAGCCGTGTACCATAAAAGAAATTCATGATTATGAGTCTAAAAGCCACTCTGTTTCTCAAAGCCAGATCCTTTTTGAAGATTATTCTTATGACAATGCTCTTCTGGTCCTCAAAGAGATGACAGATGCACTGGCTCTGGAACTCAGGAGCCGTCATCTGACAACCGATTCCATTTCCATGTCCGTCGCATACTCCAAAAGAGAACTTCCTCCATCCGGCGGCACCAGGAAACTTTCGGAGCGGACCGATTCCTATCGGGAACTCTCTCATGAATTTGAACGTTTTTATCACCAGACTGTACAGAGGGGCATTCCCATCCGCAAAATCTCTGTCGGTGCAAATCATGTGGAGGAGACTTCCTTTCGGCAGCTTCATCTGTTTTCAGATATGGAAAAAGATGAAAAGGAACAGCATCTGCAGGATGCCGTCCTTTCCATTAAGCATCGATTCGGAAAAAACGCCGTGGTGCGCGGAATGAGCCTGTGTGAAAAAGCAACTGCCAGAAAACGCAACACGCTAATCGGAGGCCACAATGAAAGCTGACCGTGCAAGACAATTTCTTCCGTTTGCCGCTTTACGAGGTTTTGATGAAATGCTTCGTGAGATAGAAAAGCAGTCAGTTCCAAAAAAAGAGTTGACGGAAGAAGAATTAAGACTTTTAAATGAAAAAATAAAGTTGATCGGCAAAGGATCAAATGTATGCATTGTTCATTACGAAAAAAGTGCATATACAGAGACAAAAGGAACAGTGTCTTTTATTGATCCGGTATTCCGCAGAATCTTCGTCGGAGAAAAGAGTATTTTCTTTGACAATATCCAAAGTATATCAGATCAATAGCTGGAGAATCATATTACTCCTCCTTTTGGCTGAATTTGACTGCTCCAAAAATCAGCCAGGCAATACCAATCAGCGTAATACCGATAGATACGCCTTCGGATACGCCAAAAATGAACTGCGAAGCATCGGACGTCATATGCTTTAACTGCATAGAAGGCATCAGACGTCCGATGAACAGCAGCAGCAAACCGATGCACACATCTTTCAGTGATCTTAAATGCTGGCAGCTTCCTAACATTGTTTTCATGTTCTGTTCACTGGCTTCCGGCAGCTGTGTACTCTCTATATCTTGGCCCGCCACAAGCTCGTTCAGTGTTATATGAAGGGCATCGCATAACTTCTCATGGAGTGACAGGTCAGGGAGACACTTTCCGTTCTCCCACTTTGATACAGCCTTATTTGTAATGCCAAGCAGTCCAGCCAGCTCAGCCTGTGTCAATCCCTGTGCTTTTCTTTTACATTTTATGTAATTTCCGATTTTTTGTATATCCATAACTGCCTCCTTGATACTGTTTATTGTACCTTAGATTTTCATGAAATACTATCTACCTGTGGTAGAATTCCGGCAGATAAAAGAAAAAAGAATGTGAAGTCCTTTAGAACTTACACATTCTTCTTCCTGACCGATATTATTTCGTCTTTCTTAGATTCCTTCAAAGATATCTAAGATTTCCTGCTTGGATTTCGCATGGGCTATCTTATCCACATTGTCAAGGTCGGAACATGTGACTGCAATCTTGCCGAGCATTTCAATATGTTCGTCATTTTTCCCTGCAATCCCTATGATCACATAAGCAGTCTGACCGTCATAGTCCACTCCGTCCGGAACTTGCAGCAGTGAGATCCCGGAGGACTTGATCCTCTCCTCTGACTTGCAGATACCGTGCGGAATTCCGACATGATTGCCAATATAAGTACAAGCTGCCTCTTCACGTTTCAGCATATCTTCCAGGTATTCCGGCTGAACATAGCCATTTTCAATCAGCACGCCGCCTGCTGCCCTGATTGCATCTTCTTTTGAATCCAGTTTCACATTGAGACGAATATTATTTTCATTAAACACTTTATTGCCTGCCATTTTAATTCCTCCAATTTTAAATTTATTTGCTGCTTATATATAGATTATATAAATTCTGCGTCCAAAAATCCATTTATTCCAGTGCTGTATTTATCAAAAATAAATTTGACAAAGTTATCACTGTCACGACAAGCCATGTTCCAAAAAACAGTCTTTGTCATGAGAATATATTACGCCTACCGACTGTAAATATGCATATATAATCGTTGTCCCCACGAATTTCATTCCCCTCTTCTTAAGGTCTTTTGATACAGCATCTGACAATTCAGAATGAGCCATCCCCCTTTCAAAAATCACCTTTCCGTCCGTCCAATGCCAGATATACTCTGAAAATGTACCGTATTCTCTCTGTATCTCCCGGAATATCTCTGCATTGTTTACCGCCGCTCTGATTTTCAGCTTATTGCGGATGATTCCCGGATTCTGCTGAAGTTCCAGCATCTTGTCTTCTGTATAAGCACATATTTTCTCTAAATCAAAATCGTCAAGAGCCTCACGGAATGCCTCCCGTTTATTCAGCACACATTCCCATGACAGCCCTGCCTGAAAGGATTCCAGGACCAGCATTTCAAATAATCTGTGATCATCATATACCGGGACACCCCATTCCTCATCATGATAGCGGATGTAAAGCTCATTCTTTGGATTTGCCCATGTACATCTCTGTTTCTTATCCGGCCATTCCATAAATTCTTCTCCTTTAAAGAGCCGTTCCCTTTTTCGGAACAAACAGCTGTGACATATCTGCCCCTTCATGCTCAAGCAGTTTTATTTTGGCGGCAATGCCCCCTGCATATCCTGTCAGGCTTCCATTCGCCCCAACTACCCGGTGGCAGGGAATGATAATAGAAATGGGATTATGACTGACCGCCCCTCCGACTGCCTGGGCAGACATTCGTGTTCTGCCAGTCTTTGCAGCTATCTTCCCGGCAATTTCGCCGTAGGTCATCACCTTTCCATAGGGAATCTCCCGCAGAATTTCCCACACGCTTTGCCTGAATTCTCCGCCTTTCGGGCATAAAGGAAGCTCAGAAACGGAAGGCTTTTCCCCTGAAAAATACTGGTCCAGCCAGTCTTTTGTTGTTTTAAGCACGAAAAGACCGTCTTTTTTCTCCATTTCTCCTGAAAGGGTTCCTCCAAAATATTTCTGTCCTTCCATCCAAAGACCCACAATATGATCGCTGTCTGATGCAATGGTCAGCATCCCTAAAGGGGACTGATACTTCGTAAAAAAATACATGATTTCCTCCGATACAGAATTTTTTATCGTTCAGGCTTGTATATTCCGTAATTTCCTCTCTCTGTGTTCTTCACTTCATACAAAGCAGTGTCTGCATTTTGGTAAAGTTCCCGAAAAATCTTCCCGTCACGGGGGTAAAACACGACTCCCATGCTGCAGGACACCTCCCCTTTGTCTGTATATTTGCGCCGCAGCAGATGGCAGAGCATATTGATTCTCGGAATTACATCGTCCTCAGACCCGATGTTTCTCAATAAGACCATAAATTCGTCTCCGCCCATTCGGCCGCACAGATCACTTTCTCTCAAAAAACCATTTATAAAATGAGCCGTTTCCCGAATAACCTGATCTCCGAACGGATGTCCGTGGACATCATTGTGGGTTTTGAACCGGTCAATATCCAGCATAATCAGAGCATGTTTGTTTGCAGAGCCCTCTTCCCCTAAAATTCTTGTAACTTTTGCCACAAAAGTCTCTCTGTTGAGAAGTCCGGTCATGCCGTCGTGCTCTGTCTGGCTGCGGAGTTTCAGCTCTTCTCTTTTTTCTTTATCAATATCGAGAGTCATCATAAAGAGACGTACATTATCGCTGTAAGGATCAGCCAGGAGCAGAATAATGGCGCGTACCCAGAAGAGACTTCCATCCGGCCGCTTTCTTAAATAATCCATGGAGCCTCTCGTCTGGCCTTTATAATAACGGACCAGCAGCGAATCACGGTCAAAAAAGTCAGAAAACCTCTCAGCGTCCCCTTCATATACAAAATGATCGGCAATATATTGTACCGTCTGTGTATATTTTTTAAGCGGCCGCAGGTAATCCGGCGGAAGATCTCCGGCTTCTTCATCAAAGAGATCTTTCGTCAGGTTATATTCATAAAATCCAATGGTTTTTCCTTCCTGGGATTTGAAATACTGGCTCCATTTCTGGTAACTCAATTCCTTCTCCCGCTGCTCTGTCATATCCTCACAGGATATGACTGCCTTTTTTACATTTCCATTTTCATCATAAAT
This sequence comes from Anaerostipes sp. AF04-45, assembly GCF_003461725.1. Taxonomy (NCBI): domain Bacteria; kingdom Bacillati; phylum Bacillota; class Clostridia; order Lachnospirales; family Lachnospiraceae; genus Anaerostipes; species Anaerostipes sp. AF04-45. Next base: position 32,945 of record NZ_QTXQ01000017.1, on the reverse strand, counting down.
AGAAGAAAACTTTGCTTCGTACCATCCGAAGGAACCGTTTTTTCTCCTCTTTTTGACTGCCGCATGTCCGTTTGGTTCACCCCGCAGGATAGCTTCATAAAATTCTAAGTACTCCTTCTTACAGGGGCCGTCAATAGCTCCGGATTTCACGATGCTGTAAGGGGCATCATCCACAACCGGCGGAAGGCCAAATTCATCTGCCGCGGCTTTTGGCTGATGGAGCTGTTTTTTCTCTGCATCATAAATATACATTAATTTATCTGTAAGCTGATAGGCAATCCTGCTCTCTTCGCTGCTGATGCGCAGTTTTTCCTCCATCTCCTTCCTGTCGGCAATGTCGACCAGAGCACAAGTCATGCGGTCCGGCTGTTCCTGATCATAAAAAACACCGGACCAGCAGCCACATTAATTTCCCGGAGCTGTGTTCGTAGCGGTACTCCAGCTGAAACTCCCTGTCCCCATTCCGGATATGCTGAAACACTTCCCTTTTGATATATAAATAATCTGATTCGGGAAGTATAAACTTGGCATTTGAAAATCCCTTTTCTTTAGCACTTTGGGGTGTATATCCATAAATCTTATAGTAAAATTGATTTGCATATAGCATTGTCAAGTCAGTATCCAGAAGGACCTGGCATATTCCGCAGGGTACTGTATCTAATATCTTACTATAGTCTAATACTGCTTCCAACTAAACTGCTCCCCTCTTCACAATGCAGACAAAGCCTGTCTGTAAAGTGTTTATTTTTTGAGTATAGCAAAATATGGAGAAAAAAGCAATGAAGCGTCCTTCACATGATTTCCCCATACTTTCATTTTTCTGCCGATAAAAATAAGACTGTATCTGTTATGTACGATTCAAACCCGGTAAATCCAGCAGATTCAAAAAATAATCGCAGTTCTTTTTGGCTGTACACCCTCACATCACCTTTATTGGAAAAGGGAAATACCAGCGTGTTGGCAAGACACCGCACCACCGGAGAATAAAACGGTTCTGCAATAAAAACTTTTCCATGACTCTTTAATACCCGCATACATTCGCCGGCAAAGGTCCGGGGATTCTCAAAATGATGGAACGCGCAGGATACCGTAATAACATCCATACTCTCATTTTCAAAGCCGAGAGGCGCACAGGGGCCAACTGTAAATGTACAGTCCGGGTACCTTTCTCTGGCAGACGCAATCATATTTTCAGAAATGTCTACACCAAAGGCATTAACTCTCGCCTTTTTGGAGAGTTCTCCAGCAGATATCCATTGCCGCAGGCAACGTCCAGTATATTATCTCCATCTCTGAGCTCCGCCTTTTTTATAATCTCTTTTTTATGGGATCTTGTATAATGCCCCTCCGGGCCAAAGTCATATTCCCACGCCATCTCATTGTATATTTTATGAGACTGTTCTGTCTTTTTCCCCAAATTCATTCCTCCGAGTATGTTGTATCATACCTCATCTAATTTATTTCTGCTTTCAGCAGTGAATACATCCTCATATCGATAACTTTACCATTTTTCACGGCATTATTTCTCAATGTTCCCTCATATTGAAAACCGGCTTTTTCGAGTACCCGGCATGATGCGGCATTGTATGCAAACGGCTCAGCATAGATACGGATCATATCGCTTTTATCAAAAACATAGGCACAGATTTGTTTTACAGCCTCAGTCATGATTCCTTTGCCCCAATATTCTTCTGCTATATAATAGCCCAGCTCACCAGTCTGTCTGTGTATGTTCTCCTGACGGAATACTCCAATACTGCCGACCACTTTGCTGTCTGCTGTGACAGCAAAGGCAAAAGTTTGATCTTCGTCTGCAGAAAGCACATCCATTATATATGCTGTTCCATCTTTCTCAGTGTAAGGGTAAGGCAGTCCGTCCCGAAGATTATTTTGTATCTTTGTATTAGACAGAGCAGCCGCTAAATCTTCTGCATCCGATAACTTCCACTTCCTTATTTTACAAATCATTTTTATCTGCCTCCTTGGTATGGTTGCACAGCATTGGGACCTTTTCTCTAATTTAAATTCAAAGTGGTGAATCTGTCAAGGTAATCCCAAATATCTTCAAAATTTCAACAAATTAATCAATCATTTTATTTATTTTAGAGGAAAATTAAATTTTAAAGAATATATACAGCCTGATTCAGAGTCAAATGGAGAGTGTGATTGTATATCATCTACCTACCAAATAGATTTTAAATTATTGAAAAGTACAACAAGACTACATGCTTCACGAGAATTATCAGAACTTATGTAAATTTACTTAATGCTAAGAAAAATATATTCTTCCTTTTCCCGTATGAGTTTTCTTTTGTAAAACGTTATAACTTTCGATATGTTTTAAATAATATTAGAATTGCCTTAGAAAAAGATTTTTAGGAGTCAAATATATACAGAGAAAAATATTGCCATGGTTATGATACTTATATTGCATATATTTATTCAATAGTAAAACATATAGTATATTGTATGATTATGTATACTAACTAAAATACTCTTGAGCTTAATTCCTCGATTACCAAAAAAAGGATCGTTGTTATACAACGATCCTTTTGTCCAGTCTACACTGATAATGGTAATTCAATCACTCTGGGATTAGTTTCCCATCTGCTTTGCCACTTCCTCAGCAAAGTTTTCTTCTTTCTTTTCGATTCCTTCGCCTGTCTCAAAACGGATGAATCCTTTGATGGCAATCTTCGCAGAATTAGCTTTTGCTACTTCTTCTACATATTTTCCAACAGACTGTTTTCCGTCTTCAGCCTTTACATAAGCCTGATCTAAAAGACAAACTTCTTTTAATTCTTTGTTCAGACGTCCGATGATCATCTTCTCGATGATATTGTCCGGCTTGTCTGGATTTTCATTCTTAGCCTGAGCCTTTAAGATTTCTGTTTCATGATCGATATAATCTTTGGAAACTTCATCTCTGCTTGTATATTTCGGCATGATAGCAGCTACCTGCATAGCTACGTTTTTGCCCATTTCTTTGATATCGTCATTGACAACATCTGTCTCAACTTCTACTAGTACGCCGATCTTTCCGCCTGCGTGGATATAAGAAGCAACGAATCCGTCTGCTGATTCCATCTGTGCAAATCTGCGGATATTTAAGTTCTCACCGATGATGGCAATTTTTCCGTCTAATACTTCTTTTACAGTCTTTCCAGCTTCTGCTTTAGATTCTTCTGCCAAGAAAGCTTCGATGTCTGCCGCACCTGTTGTGAGGGCCTGATCGGCAACCTCTGCAACATAAGTCTGGAACTGTTCGTTCTTAGCAACGAAGTCAGTCTCAGAGTTTACTTCCACGATAGCAGCTTTCTTTCCGTCATCAGAAAGTTTTGTAGCTACTAATCCCTCTGCAGCAATACGTCCGGCTTTCTTTTCAGCCTTTGCAAGTCCCTGCTCTCTTAAGTGCTCAACAGCTGCTTCCATATTTCCATCGGTAGCGTTTAATGCCTTTTTACAGTCCATCATTCCCGCACCGGTTTTTTCTCTTAATTCTTTTACCATTCCTGCTGTAATAGCCATGATTTTTCCTCCAAATAAATCTTATTCTTCTGCAGCTTCCTCTTCTGCTTCCACATCAGCAGCATCCATTCCCTGGTTTGCTTCAACAACAGCATCAGCCATTGCAGATGTGATCAATTTGACTGCACGGATTGCATCATCATTTCCTGGGATGATATATTCTAAATCTTCCGGGTCACTGTTTGTATCAGCGATACCTACCAGAGGAATTCCCAATGTATGTGCTTCCTGAACACAGATATTTTCTTTTTTAGGATCTACAATGAAGATCATATCCGGAATTTCGTTCATCTCTTCGATTCCGCCTAAGTTCTTCTGTAATTTGTCCATTTCTTTTCTAAGTTCTAATACTTCTTTCTTCGGAAGAACTTCAAATGTCCCGTCTTCTTCCATCTTTTTGATCTTCTTTAAACGGTCGATACGGCTTCTGATGGTCTTGAAGTTTGTAAGCATTCCGCCTAACCATCTCTGGTTTACATAGAACATTCCGCAGCGCTCTGCTTCAGTCTTGATAGAATCCTGAGCCTGTTTCTTTGTTCCCACGAATAAAATCTTTCCGCCTTCTGCAACACACTCTTTTACTGCGTTGTATGCATCGTCTACCATGCCTACGGATTTCTGAAGGTCGATGATGTGGATTCCGTTACGCTCTGTGTAAATGTACGGAGCCATTTTAGGATTCCATCTTCTTGTCTGATGTCCGAAATGAACACCTGCTTCTAATAACTGTTTCATTGAAATAACGCTCATAAAAAATCTCCTTTGGTTATGCTTCCACCATTGTCATTATCCCGGCAAACCTTTCGGCACCTACCGGAATTCCAACGGCGTGTTTATTTTTACCTTTGACAGTATAGCACATCTGTTTTACACAATGCAAGAAAAACTTCGCAATTTAAGCCTAGATACGCCCGGCACGGTTTAATTCGTCAAAAATCAGGTCATTTACAACTTTGATATAGGTCCCTTTCATACCGGAAGACCGGGACTCGATGACTCCTGCACTCTCCAGCTTTCTCAGTGCATTGACGATGACTGATCGGGTAATGCCGAAACGGTCGGCAATCTTGCTGGCAACCAAAATGCCCTCGCTGCCGTTCAGTTCATCAAAAATGTGATGAACCGCTTCCAGTTCCGTAAAGGAGAGAGTTCTGAAGGCAGATTCGATAATATTCTGCTTTCTGCGTTCACTCTCCATCTCTTCACTGACAGAACGCATCATCTCCAAACCAACGACTGTGGTTCCATATTCAGCCAATATGATATCATCGATCGTATAGTCATCTTCCATCCGGTACATAAACAGTGTGCCAAATCTCTCTCCCGCAATATCGATCGGAGAGATAATACCGCGGTAGCGGTGGATGTCACTCTCAAAACCGAGTGTCTGGAGATTTACATTCTCCTTCGTGGACAAGATTGTCAGCAGACGCTCATTTAAGTCCGTGTCAATATAATCCCCGATTTTACCGCTGATCATCTCTTCGATGGGATCTATATTCTCTGAATTTTGAATTCCTAAGATCTTTCCCTTTTTGCTGATAACGATCACATTGGAATCCATAACCTCCATCAGAACCTGACAGATGTCATTGAAAACGACTTTTTGTGAATTGTTGTTATGCAGTAATTTATTTATCTTCCTGGTTTTATCTAATAATTGTACACTCATAGCTACTCCTTATTTTTCGTAACTTCTTCCTCTTTCGGCAGATCACATACATATCCGCAGTGTTCGTCTGAACAAACCAGTTTCTTTCCTTTTTCCACCATATACTTTCCGCAGCGCTCACACTTGACGGTAGAAGGCTTCTGCCATGACATAAATTCGCATTCCGGGTTATCCTCACATCCGTAGTATTTCCGGCCCTTCTTGGTTTTTTTCAGGACGACTTCCTTTCCGCACAGCGGACATGGAACTCCAATCTTTTCAAAATGAGGCTTTGTGTTTCGGCAGTCAGGGAATCCCGGACAGGCCAGGAATTTCCCATACGGCCCGTATTTCACAACCATGTTGCGTCCGCACTGGTCACAGACTACATCGGTCACTTCATCCTCGATGGTCACCTGCTCCAGCTCTTTTTCTGCGGCCTCCACGGCTTCTTTCAGATCCGGATAGAAGTTTTCCACCACTGATTTCCAGTGGACCTTGCCTTCCTCCACCATATCTAAAAGTGCCTCCATCGTGGCGGTAAAATGCACATCCACAATAGACGGGAATGCCTTTTTCATCATGGTATTGACCGCTTCTCCAAGCTCCGTCATATACAGATTCTTCTTTTCCTTAACCACATACCTTCTGGCAATGATCGTCGATATGGTAGGAGCATACGTACTCGGCCGTCCGATACCCTGTTCTTCCAGGGTGCGGACAAGGGTTGCTTCCGTGTAGTGGGCCGGCGGCTGTGTAAAATGTTGTTTATGGTCAAACTCTTTTAACTTCAGTTCCGTGGAAGTATCAATACTTTTCAGTATGACATTTCCTTTTGATTTCTCATTGTCGATGTTGTACACAGTCAAAAATCCGTCAAAAACGATCTTGGATGCGGAGGCATTGAAACGGTATCCGTTGGCATCGATCTTTACGGATGTGGTCTCATACTTGGCTGCACTCATGCGGCTCGCCATAAACCGGTTCCAGATCAGCTGATAAAGCCTGAACTGGTCTCTGGAAAGCTGTTCTTTCAGGCTCGCCGGAGTATTTTCGATGTAAGTTGGACGAATCGCTTCATGGGCATCCTGTACATTTTTGCCGTCCTTTTTTGAAACTTGTCCGTTTCCGACAAAATCACTTCCATAAGTTTCGGAGATAAACTCTCTGGCATTTTTATCTGCCTCTTCCGAAATCCTTGTGGAGTCTGTACGAAGATAAGTAATCAATCCCACGGTGCCTTTCCCTTTAATGTCCACACCTTCATACAGCTGCTGGGCAATCCTCATGGTCTTTGCTGTCGGAAAATTCAGTTTGCTGGATGCATCCTGCTGCATCGTGCTGGTCGTAAACGGAAGCGGTGCTTTCTTGATACGCTCCCCTGTCTTTACGCTGTCAACATGAAACTCGGCTCCTTCCAATTCCGCAAGGATCTTGTTCAGCTGTTCTTCATTCTTAATCTCGATTTTCCCGTCTTTGTCACCGGCAAACTTGGCCTCCAGAGGCTTTTTGCTCCCTTTCACATTCAGGAAAGCATCCAGTGACCAGTATTCTTCCGGTATGAAAGCGCTGATCTCTTCTTCCCGGTCACAGATCAGGCGAAGAGCCACAGACTGTACCCGTCCTGCGCTCAATCCCCTCTTGATCTTTGCCCATAAAAGAGGACTGATCTTATACCCCACAATCCGGTCCAGGACACGCCTCGCCTGCTGGGCATCCACCAGGTCCATGTCAATCTCTCTCGCATGCTTTAAGGATTCCTTGACTGCATTCTTGGTGATCTCATTGAATGTGATACGGCTGCATTTTTTGTTCTCCAGTTTCAGCGCATAATAAAGATGCCATGAAATTGCTTCCCCCTCCCGGTCAGGGTCAGTCGCGAGATAAACTTTATCGGCCTTCTTCACTTCTTTTCTCAGTGCCGCCAATACTTCTCCCTTGCCCCGGATCGTAATATATTTTGGTTCAAAATTATGTTCCAGGTCGATTCCCATCGTACTCTTGGGGAGATCCCTCACATGACCGTTGGATGCAATGACTGTATAATTTTTCCCTAAAAATTTATTGATCGTCTTTGCTTTCGCTGGTGATTCTACAATTACTAAGTATTTTGGCATTTTTGCACCTCTTAATTATATTTTTATTATGTAATAATTTTTCAGTATTTCCTCTGCCAACCCCTGCCTCTTTAAATAGTATAAGGATGTCACAGTCTCTGTGACCGGCAGTCTTGCCTCCGAAGCTATCTGTTCCAGGCATTTGGGTTCCAAACTCAAAACATCATACACCATTTTTTCACCTCTAGCAAGTGAATTTTTATCAAATTGACAGACATTATGTGAAAATACTCTGAATTTTGGAAATTCATTTAAGATATCTTCGGGACCGGAAACCAGCTTGGCGCCTTGCTGGATCAGGCGGTGGCAGCCCCTTGATACATCACTCGTCACATTGCCCGGAAGTGCAAAAATTTCTTTATTTTGTTCCAATCCGCAGTCCGCTGTGATCAGAGATCCGCTTTTCTCTCTGGCCTCTACTACAAAGATTCCGTCGGAAAGTCCGCTGATGATCCTGTTCCTCTGCGGAAAGAGAAAAGAAAACGGCTCTACACCGGGACCATACTCAGAATAGATCACCCCCTGTTTCTCCACATCGGCGAAGAGTTTTTGATGAACTTTCGGATAGATCCGGTCAATCCCGCATCCCAAAACACCTGCCGTCGGCGCGCCTGCATCCAGGGCTCCCCTGTGAGAAGCTCCGTCGATTCCCCTGGCCATGCCGCTGACGATCAGAACACCTCTCCCGGACAGCTCCTTCGCAAAATATCCTGCCATCTCTCTTCCATATAAAGTACAGGATCTGGCCCCTACCATTGCGATGACCAGCCTTGATTCTCTCGGCCTGCCTTTTCTAAAAATCCCGAACGGATAGTCATAAATCTGTTTAAGCCGCTGCGGATAATCGGGTTCTTTCCATATAATATAGTCTGTTTTCTGCTTTTTTAACTCCTCGTACTTCTTACAGATATAAGATTCATCTCTTGTCTCAAGAAAAAGCCGGTACTGTCTTTTATTAAGAAATGATTTTGCAGTCTCTTCATTAAGTTTCCTGAGTTCTTCCGGGTGAAGAACGGCAGAAAGAATCTTACCCTGCGTCTTCCGGTTTATCTCAAGAAGCGACGTAAACCAAAACCACGAAAGCTTTTCATTCATACCCCACAGCCTCCGATAAAAACTCCATATTGCGCAGAGACAGTGCCTCTATAAGATGTCCCTCTCCTATCCCGCTTTGCTGCTCCATTCCGGCAATCGTTTTTGCTGTCCTCACAATCTTATGAATACCCCGCATTGAAATATGATGTTTCTTTTGTTCTTCTTTCAAAATTTTTTGGCTTTCTTTATTCAGAGGACAAATTTTTTCTATATCCTCTCCCTGTATCTGACTAAAATAAGAATACGGAGTATCCGAGAGTTCTCTCTGTTCCTCCCTGATATGCTCTAAGACCCTGCTGCGGATAACAGCCGAAGTTTCCGTCTCAGCGTCCATTTTCTTTGCCTCCTGTCCAACTGTAAGGATCAGGTCAAAACGGTCCAGTACGGGACCGGAAAGTCTGTGATAATAGGACCGCTTTTGACCCGCGCTGCACCGGCATGCCTCCGGAGTGAAGCTGTTGCCGCATGGACACGGGTTCATGGCCGCTGCAAGTAAAAAGTCCGCAGGCATGGTATAGTCTCTCCCAAGCCTGTTTAAAATAATCTGCTTATCTTCCAGTGGCTGTCTCAGTGCTTCAATGCATTTGGCGTCAAACTGTGCCAGTTCATCCAAAAACAGCACACCTTTGTGGGCAAGTGTGATCTCTCCGACTTTTGGAACCGCTCCCCCACCGATCAGCGCTCCTCTGGATATGGAAGAATGGGGTTTTCGGAAAGGCGGGCAAAAATCCCCTGCATCCCTGTGGATTCCTGCCGCCTGATAGAGAGCCTGCACCTCCAGGTATTCGTCCTCAGATAAACTATTCATAATAGAAGGAATCCGTTCCAGGGCCATAGTTTTGCCGCATCCCGGAGCTCCGATCAGAAGAATGTGATGTCTCCCGGTCACGGCGATCTCCAGAGCTCTTTTTAAGAGAGGCTGCCCTTTTATTTCCGAAAAATCAAGACACTGGCTGTTTAGAATTATCCTTTTTTTCTGAAAATGGTATGGAAGCACACACCCGTTTCTGAAATAGTCCACAGCATCGGAGAGATGTTTTACCGGAACCAATTCCACATCTTTCATATATACAAGAGATTCCATATCATCATAGGGAACCATAAACCGCCGGATGCCCTGCTTTTTTCCTTCCATGATGATGGGCAGGCACTGTCTGATCCCATGGACACTGCCGTCCAGTCCCAGCTCTCCCAGGAGGCAGATAGGCGGTTCTTTAGTAAATGGAATATAGTTGAGACCGGCCATAACGGCCGCTGCGATGGGAAGATCAAATGCAGTTCCTGTCTTTCTGATATCGGCAGGAGATAGATTAACGGTAACTTTCATCGGAGGGAGCGGACAGCCCAGAGCCCGCAGCGCGGATTCCACCCTGTGCCTGGATTCTTTTGCTTCATTAGAAAGGCGGCCTACCATAGTAAAGTATGGGAGACCGCTTCTTAATTCCGCTTCGACCTGAATGATACAGCCTGCGGCGCCTGAGACAATGCCGCTTAGCATCGAACAAAACATAAAGCCTCCTTCTTTCCCGGAAGCCTCTCAGCTAACAATATACTGTATCTTATCATATTTTCTAAATTTTTACAACTATTTCAGCAATTTTTTTAGTTCACTCATAAAGGTGTTCACATCTTTGAACTCTCTGTATATAGCGGCAAATCTTACATATGCCACCTCATTCAGTTCCTTCAGCTTGTCCATGACGATCTCTCCGATCAGGGAACTCTCCACCTCGCGCTGTCCGAGATTATAGATCTTTGTCTCGATCTCATCTACGATCTGATCGATCTGTCCCATGGATATAGGCAGTTTGTGGCAGGACTGTACGATACCCGCCTTGATCTTGGAGCGGTCATACATCTGTCTGGTCTTGTCCTTTTTGATCACAGACAGCGGTTCTGTCTCGATCTTTTCATAGGTCGTGAAACGCTTGCTGCAGTCGTCACACTGTCTTCTTCTCCTTATGGAGTTATTGTCTTCCGAATGTCTGGAATCAATGACTCTGGAATTTTCACTTCCGCAATAAGGGCACCTCATTTTTCTACCTCCCGGGCTATGCTTTTCTTTGTACTCTTTTGAGAGGCAGATCATGTCTGCCTCAAGATTTTCCATTCGTTAAAGGAAGTATATCATTTTTTCCAGATCACTTCAAACATTCTTTTTCATTAATATCCACCAATACAGTGTCACAGCCGATTCGAATGATCTTCTTATATGGAATATAATAAAACTCACCTTTTGTAAAGCACAGGATCTTTGTCGCTTTTGGAACGATCAGGCATAAAATCTGACCTGACGCCGGGTCAAACTCCAGATCGATGACACATCCCAGTTTATCTCCGGTCCGGCAGTTGATCACATCCTTTTCCCTTAACTCTAAAAACTTCATGAAACGCCACCCCAGAAAAATAGTTATAATAGTGTATGCACCAGGAAATAAAGTGTGACAAAAAGGCTGTATCCTCCAGTCAGATACAGCCTAATGATCTTTCTATCATTCACTTTATTATACCGTAATGATTTTTTTCGGACACTTTTTGGCACAGAGTCCGCAGTTGACACATTTCTCATAATCAATATGAGCAATATTATTTTCTACCGTAATCGCTCCAAGCTTACATTCCTTCGCACAAAGTCCGCAGCCGATGCATCCGGCTTTGCACACAGACATGACGTCTTTTCCCTTGTCTTTAGAATTACACTGTACTAAATGTTTCTTGTCATAAGGAACCAGTTCAATGAGTCCCTTCGGGCAGATATCGGTACATTTTCCGCAGCCGATGCACGCTTCTTTGTCAACATAGGCAATCCCGTTGACGATGGAAATTGCATTCTCAGGGCAGACCTGAGCGCAGCTTCCGAATCCCATACATCCGAAAGAGCAGGCCTTCGGCCCTTCTCCGGGCACATTCATCGCTTCCACACAGCTCATCTGTCCTGTATATTCGTATTTATTTGATGCTTTCTCACAGGTTCCTGCACACTTTACGAATGCCACCTGTTTTACGAAATCACCGGCTTCCACACCCATGATGGCACCGATTTTTTCTGCCGCTGAAGGCCCGCCTACCGGACAGGCATTGACCGCAGCTTCTCCGTTTGCGATCGCTTTTGCAAGCCCGTCACATCCGGCGTATCCGCATCCTCCGCAGTTATTGCCGGGAAGTTCTGCTCGGACTGCTACTTCTTTTTCATTGACCGGAACCTTAAACTTCTCAGAAGCGATTCCTAAAAGAATAGCAATGACCAAACCAATTCCTCCGACCACGACGGCCGCGAGAATAATTGCTGTAATATCCATTTATGCTACCTCCCTATATGATTCCTGAGAATCCAAAGAAAGCGATAGCCATCAGACCTGCCGTGACAAGAGTGATCGGCATTCCTTTGAAAGATTCCGGGATGTTGTTGTATTCTAGTTTCTCGCGGATACCGGCCAAGATCACGATGGCGATGGTAAATCCGACAGCCACTCCAAATCCGTTGACTACACTGGTAATAAAGTTGTAATCATACTGAACGTTATTCAATGCAACACCGAGCACCGCACAGTTGGTAGTGATCAGCGGAAGATATACGCCTAAAGACTCATAGAGAGCCGGCATAGATTTCTTTAAAAACATTTCCACGAACTGCACCAATGCCGCAATGACAAGAATAAATGCTATCGTCTGAAGATATTCCAGATGAAACGGCACGAGTATGCCAGCATAAACGAAATAGGTAACCGCTGAGGCGATCGTGATGACGAAAATAACCGCAGCGCCCATTCCGCCGGCGGTCTCTACCTTCTTGGATACACCAAGGAAAGGACAAAGGCCTAAGAACTGGCTCAATACTACGTTATTAACTAATGCCGCACCGATTGCGACTAATAATAAATTTGACATTGTTCATCCCCCCTATTTGTCGTCCACACTGTTATCAAAAAACCGGCTTCCGCAGGCACCGTTTCCGCAGCTTGCACAGTCGCCGCATCCGGAAGCCTGAGACTCTCCTGCTTTTTTCGGTTTCTTGTTTCTTACCTTATTCTGAACTGCAACAAGGCAGGCCAGGACAAAGAATGCTCCGGGAGCCAGGATAAAGATCGTAATCGGCTCATAAGCAGCCGGCATGATCTTTGCGCCAAAGATCGTACCTGCACCGAGGAGTTCACGGAAGGCTCCGATCACAGTCAGTGCAACAGTAAATCCAAGGCCCATTCCGACACCGTCGAAGAAAGAGAGCACTGCCCCGTTCTTAGATGCAAAGGATTCTGCGCGTCCCAGGATAATACAGTTTACTACGATCAAAGGAATGTAGATTCCAAGGCTTGCATTCAGTGACGGCACATATCCCTGCAAAAGGAACTGCACTACCGTTACGAGAGATGCAATAATGACAATATAGCCCGGAATACGGACTCTGTCAGGTATAATATTTCTCATGAGTCCAATGATCAGATTGGAAAACATTAAAACGGCCGTAGTGGAAAGTCCCATTCCTGCCCCGTTGATGGCGGATGTGGTTACCGCGAGGGTAGGACACATACCGAGCATTAAGACGAAAGTAGGATTTTCTTTGACAATACCGTTGATCAAACGTTCTATCGGATTACTTTTCATCTCAATTACCTCCTTTCAATGTATCCATTAAAGCAACACAGCTGTTGACTCCGCTTGTCACCGCACGGCTGGTGATCGTAGCGCCGCTGATGGCATCGACCTTTGCGTCGTCGCTCTTGCCGGAACCGTCTTTTACGACTTCAAACTGCTTTGCTTTTTTATTGTTAAAGTTGCTCTTGAACTCCTCTTCTTTTGCCTTCATACCAAGGCCCGCGGTCTCATTGATCGTCAGAGTCTCATATCCGTTGACCGTACCGTCATTTTTGACGCCGACAGAGAGAGTGATATCTCCGCCGTATCCGTCAGGGTTTGTCACGGAGAATACATATCCAAGACCTTTTCCGTCCTTATCTACTGCTTTGGCAATCTCACTGACCGTATTCTGGCCCAGATTCTTTGCCTTTAAAGCTTTGTTTATCTCTTTTTTATCAAGTTTCACTGCCTCAAAACGGTCTGCGTCTTTGAACACAGCCTTGTATGCTTCCTGTTTTGTCTTTTCTTCCTGCTTTGCAATCGGATCTTTGGTCACGTTGTAAACGAATCCAAGGATCAGTCCGGCAGCCAGAGTGATGATAAATAATTTAATACAGTCATTTACTAAACTTTTATTCATTGTCTTTGCCTCCTTTTGCCTTCACAATTCCAAACGGAGTCGGAACCGTAATCTTTTCAATCAGAGGAACAACCAGGTTCGCAATGATAATAGAGTAAGAAACTCCCTCTGCCATCGGTCCGAACAGTCGGAAAATACCGGTCAGCAGTCCGCAGAGGACGCCGAAGATGATCTTTCCTCTGGAAGTGATCGGTGAAGTTACATAGTCCGTTGCCATGAAGATCGCACCGAGCATCAAACCGCCGGAAAAAATCTCAGACGCCATGTAGGTGAGATCGAAGCCATGTCCTCCAAAAAGCAGTACGAAGACAGCCACCGTCGCCACATAGATGCATGGGATCAGCGGTGAGATCACTTTCTTTAATACCAGGTAGGCTCCTCCCAGGAGGAGAAGGACGGCGGATGTCTCTCCGATCGTTCCGGGGATGAATCCTGTAAAGACACTTCCCAGGTCTACACTCTTTCCCGCCTTCAGCAGTGCAAGAGGAGTCGCAGTGGTGACACCGTCATATGTAAATGTTGTCATTCTTGCCGCGAAAGAGATCATCAGAAAACAGCGGGCTCCCAATGCCGGGTTCATAAAATTCTGTCCCAGGCCGCCGAAAACCTGTTTTACGACAATGATGGCAAACAGGCCGCCCAGCACCGGCATCCATAAAGGAACACCTGCCGGCAGGTTCAGTGCAAGCAGGAGTCCGGTCACAGCCGCGCTCAGATCGCTTACCGATACTTTTTGTTTCATTAACTTCTGATATATATACTCAGCAGCCACACAGGTGACAATGGAGACCGCAATGGTCACAGCCGCAGATGCACCGAAGATATAGATACCAAAAACTGTGGCCGGGAGTAATGCAAGGATTACATCCAGCATAATGCTTTGTGTTGAGCTTTTGTCCCTTACGTGCGGGTTTGCTGAAACACGATATAATGTTTCGTTCATATGTACCTCTCCTTTACTTCTTTCTACGATTTGCCAAGACCTGTTTGCGTCCTGTCTTCATTGACTGTGCCAGGTTTCTCTTCGCCGGACAGATAAAAGAACAGCATCCGCATTCCACACACTCATCGCCATGGAGAGCTTCAAATGCTTCAAAGTTATTGTTATCTGCCAGTACGGACAGTCTCGCCGGCATTAACTTCTGAGGACAGACGCTGACACATCGCCCGCAGTTGATACAGTTGCTCGGCTCTACGGCAGACACCGGGTCCTTTGTAAATGCCAGCAGAGAAGAAAATGTTTTGACTGCCGGAACATCAGTAGTAAACATAGCCATTCCCATCATCGGACCTCCGGAAATCACCTTTTCAGGCTGCCCCTTAAATCCGCCGGCTGCTTCGATCAGCTCGCTGACATTCGTTCCGGTGCGCACTAAAAGATTCTTCGGACTTTCTATGGCGTCTCCTGTCACTGTCACAACACGCTGAAATAAAGGTTTCCCTTCTTTTACTGCGTCCTTCACAGCAACAATTGTTGCCACGTTGTCCACAATACATCCTGCATCTGCCGGAAGCATGCTGGAATTGATGGCTCTTCCCGTTGTCGCATAGATCAGGGAACGCTCTGCTCCCTGCGGATATTTTGTCTTCAGCTCCGCAACCGAAATCCTTGCATCCCCTTTGACACAATCGCTGACTTTTGCAATGGCATCTTTTTTATTATCTTCCACTGCGATGATCCCTTTTGCTTTCGGGAATAAGTCCAGAACAATGTTCAGCCCTTCCACGAGGACTTCCGGAGTCTCCATCATGATCCTGTAATCTCCGGTTATGTAAGGCTCACACTCCGCACCATTGACAATGATGTACTCGATGGCATCCGGATCTTTCGGAGCCAGCTTCACATGAGTAGGGAAACCTGCTCCTCCGAGTCCGACGATTCCTGCGTCTTTGATCGCAGCGAGAACCTCGTCTCTGGTCATATCCTGATACGGCTTTGCCTGAAACTCCGCTTCTTTGAATTCTCCGTCGTTTTCTATTACAATCGCATTTACTTTCGCTCCGGCGGGAGTCACTCTCGGCTCAATCGCTTTCACCGTACCCGAAACAGAGCTGTAAATATTGGCTGACACAAAACCGCCTGCCTCTGCAACCTTCTGTCCCGCCAGTACCTGATCACCTTTTTGTACGATCGGTTTCGCAGGTGCCCCGATGTGCTGGCCGACAGGTAAAACAACATCTCCTTTCGGCAGATATTCGGTGATCGGGGAATTTTTTGCGTATTCTTTCCCGTCATCCGGATGAACTCCGCCGCTAAATGTAAACAATGCCATTTTTAAGCCTTCCTTTCTCTTTTCTTAAATTTCCATATCTTTAATGATAAATTGTTTAGCATGCAAAATCAACTTTCGACATTTTTTTCACAAACGAAATCCCACAAAATAACATACATCTCACTAAAATCTTTTCATTCTTTCACTTTATTCAACTTTTTGCACAGAAAAAGAAACAATGCCGGGTTCTATATGTGAATTAATTGTCAATCTAAAAGGAGTCCCCGATTCTGAGAACTCCCTCTTTGAAGTTTTATCTAATGCCTGATCTGTCCATTGCCATAAATAATAAATTTGGTAGTCGTCAGTGCATCGAGTCCCATAGGTCCCCTTGCGTGAATCTTTTGAGTGCTGATTCCGATCTCTGCACCAAAGCCGAACTCGAATCCGTCTGTGAACCTCGTGGAAGCATTCACATAGACCGCAGCCGCGTCGATCTTCTCCAGAAACTCCTGGGCATGAGAATAGGAATCTGTGACGATCGCCTCGGAATGTTTTGTGTTGTAGCGGTTGATATGTTCTACCGCCTCATCAAAGCTGTCCACAACCTTTATCGAGATAACAGCATCCAGATATTCCGTGCCCCAGTCTTCTTCCGCCGCTTTCATCACCCGGTCACTGACTACCATGACTCTCTCGTCTCCTCTGACCTGCACTCCCTTTTGGAGCAGAGCCTCTACGATAGCCGGAAGATGGGTCTGTACAACATCTTTATGTATGACCAGAGACTCACATGTATTGCAGGTTCCGAGCCTTTGAGTCTTTGCGTTGACCACGATGTCGACAGCCATTTTCGGATCTGCATACTGATCGATGTAAGTGTGGCAGTTTCCGGTTCCCGTCTCAATCACGGGAACTGTGCTGTTTTTCACGACGCTCCGGATCAGTCCGGCTCCTCCTCTTGGAATAAGGACATCAATATATTCCGTCATCTGCATCATCTTTGTGGCAGTTTCACGGCTGGTATCTTCCAGGAGCTGGATGCTGAATACCGGCATCTTTTTCTTGTCTAAAGATTCCTGGAGAACTTTCGCAATCGCGAGATTGGAGTGAATGGCATCGCTTCCGCCGCGGAGCAGACAGGCGTTTCCTGTTTTAAAGCAGAGAGCAAACGCATCCGCAGTAACATTGGGCCGGGATTCATAGATGATTCCTACAACACCCAGAGGAACGACTTTCTTTCCGATCAGCAGTCCGCTTTTATTGGGCTTCATCTCAGTGACTGCCCCAATGGGATCTTCCAGATCCGCCACCTGTCTGAGTCCTTCTGCCATGCCTTCGATCCTGTCTACCGTCAAAGTCAGCCGGTCCACCAGTGCCTCTGACATCCCGCGCTCCATGGCAGCTTTCACGTCTTTCACATTCTCCGAAAGAATATAATTCTGATTTGTCACAAGCTGGTCTGCCGCTTCCCTGAGCAGCTCGTTTTTGTCATTCATGGATACCTGCGCCAGAACGACCGACGCTTCTTTTGCCTGTCTTCCTAATTGTTCTAACATAACAACCTCCCTGCTATTTTATCTCAATGCTTTCCCTTTGGCTTCAGCGGAGTCACGCTTCCGTCCTCATTCTTTATGCTGATATGATTCAGCTGGCCGCGCAGATTTGCCCGGACAGACTGTATATATTCTTCTCGAAGCTTCTTCTGCTCCTTCTTTTCCTTCTCTGAAAGCCCGACGGACTTTTCCAGATGATATAATTCATTGATTCTTCTAATCTTGTCTTCGTTCATACTATTCCTTTCCAGTCTGAATTATGAGTTTAAATACGGACATTCCGTAAGATATTTCCGAAAATTAAAATGTTCTCTTTTATGGGCCAAGAAAAGCGTTCCGATCTCCCTGCCCCCTATAATCCTGTTTAAATCATTTAAATCTCTGCTGTTTGCTATGACCATATCGGCCCCGCAGTCTGTTACGATGTTTGCAGCCGCGATCTTTGTGGCCATGCCTCCGGTTCCTACCTTCGTCACAGCTCCTTTTGCCATATTTTCGATCTCTTCCGTGATCACGGGTACTTCTGAAATAAGTTTTGCTCTTTTATTTCTATGCGGGTCGTCTGTATATAATCCGTCGATATCTGTAAGAAGGATCAAAAGATCCCCTTCTACTACCGCAGTGACCACCGCAGATAAAGTGTCATTGTCTCCGAACTCAATCTCTTCCGTGGAGACGGTGTCGTTTTCGTTCACGATAGGAATAATGCCCAGACTCAGCAGCTGGTTAAATGTATTTCTCGCATTAAACCTGCGCATATCGTTCAGCATCGTCTCTTTTGTGATAAGGATCTGGGCTGAACCCTGATTGTACTCTGCAAACAGCTTTTGATAGATCATCATCAGCTGTCCCTGCCCCACGGCAGAGCAGGCCTGCTTCATCGGCAGGGATTCCGGGCGTTCCTTGAGTCCCAGTGCTTTAAACCCGACCCCGATGGCTCCGGACGATACTAAGATCACATCTTTTCCGCTGTTGTGAATGTCTGTCAGGACACGAACCAGCTTTTCAAGCCGGAATAAGTTTAGCTGTCCTGTCTTCGGATGGATCAGGGAAGAAGTCCCTACTTTTACTACGATCCGCTTCTTATCTTTTAGTTTTTCTCTGTTTTCCATAATGCTGAAGTCCTGTCCTATTCCCGCTGATCCCCGGTCAGCGCAGTTTATGATTATTGTAGCCTCTTTCTCAAAAAAAATCAATGCATTATCACCGAAAAATCGACATCGTTAAAAACCCAGAAGAATCTGATGAAATCAGAATTCTTCTGGGTTTATCCTTAAACCTCAAGAAGGATTACCGTTTTGCTTTCCAATGATGCTTTCACGTCGATGACTCTTTGATTACTGCTTCCCCGGAATCTTAAATTTAAATCCTTTTTTTCTTCCACAAAAGGTCCGTCCACTAAAACATCCAAATATTGAAGTACCTTAGGATCAAACTCCATGATCTCTTCAAACAGATAAGAAGAATACATCCAGATATTTTTTTCCGGACAGCGCTCTTTGAGCTTCCTCAACAGTTCTCTGACCGGACGCCGGTTTTCAGGTTCCATGGGCTCTCCTCCGAGAATTGTTGCCCCGGCTATATGCTCTCCTGCGGTCAGTGTTAAGAATTCTTCTTCCGCCTGTTCATTCCATTCATGGCCGCCTTCAAAATCCCATGTCTCCGGATTAAAACAGCCCTTACACTTCCTCGTGCACCCCTGGACAAACAGGGAGGTCCTGATGCCGGTCCCGTTTGAAATGTCGGTCTTTCTGATCTGTGCGTACCGCATTTAGTTCACCTCTTGCACCTGATTATCCAAGTGGACAAACCGTTCTCCGATCTCCTGGGTACGCCCCTTGTTCCAGAAATTATCTCCCAGATATCCGCAGGTCCTGCGGCATACGTTTAAAGTCTTGTGGCTTCTGTTGCCGCAGTTTGGGCAGTACCACTCGTAGTTCTCATCCAGAAGAATTTCCCCGTCAAATCCGCATTCCTGACAGTAGTCTGACTTTGTATTGATCTCGGCGTACTGAATCGTATCGTACATATAGTCGATCAGAGCAGACAGCGCTTCCGGATTCTGATTCAGGTTCGTCACCTCCACGTAACTGATGGCCCCGCCGGAAGAAATGCTCTGGAATTTCGCTTCAAATCCAAGTTTTTCAAAAGCATCGATCGGTTCTGTCACGTTTACATGGTAAGAATTTGTAATGTAATCTTTATCCGTGATTCCTTCCACAACACCAAACCGTCTCTTTAAGCTTCTCGCAAATGTATAAGTCGTAGACTCTGCAGGAGTTCCGTACACGCTGAATCCGAGTCCGGACTCTGCTTTCCACCGGTCACATGCTCCCCGGAGGCGCTCCATGATCCTGACAGCCAGTTCGTCCCCATCCTCTGTCGTATGGCTTTTTCCGAGAAGGGAAAGAACGCACTCGTACAAACCGATGTATCCGAGGGAAAGTGTAGAATAGCCGCCTTCCAATAGCTTGTCAATGGTCTCGCCCGGCCTCAGCCTTGCGATAGCTCCGAACTGCCAGTGAATGGGACTCACATCTGACAAAGTGCCTTTCAGGCTCTCGTGCCGCAGCATCAGCGCTTCCCGGCACAGACTCAGGCGTTCGTCGAGGATATTCCAGAATTTCTCCATATCCTGCTCCGCAGACAATCCCACATCGGCCAGGTTAATCGTCACGACTCCCTGGTTAAATCTGCCGTACCATTTATAATTGCCTTCTTCATCTTTCCATGGGGCCAGAAAGCTTCGGCATCCCATGCAAGGGAACACTTCCCCTTTGTAGTTCTTCTTCATAATCTTTGCCGAAATAAAATCGGGCATCATGCGTTTTGCCACACATTTGACCGCCAGATCCGTCAGATAGCGGTACCTGCTGTCTTTCGGCACGTTGTTTTCATCCAAAACATACAAAAGCTTTGGAAATGCAGGTGTCACATAGGCTCCCACCGGATTTTTCATTCCCTCATACCGCTGCCTTAACATTTCTTCGATCAGCATCGCCGTTTCTTTTTCATATTCCGGTTCTTCGCTGATGTACATGAAGACAGACAAAAACGGAGCCTGTCCGTTGGTTGTTGAAAAGGTATTGATCTGATACTGGATCGTCTGGATGCCGGAAACGATCTCATCGTGAAGACGGTCTTCGGCGATCAATTCTACTTCCCGTTCCGTATACGCTTTTCCGATCATCTCCCCTTCCTTTTTCACCTTTTCTTTATGTTTATTTAAACTCACTCTTACAAAGGGCGCCAAATGGGAAAGCGAAATGGTCTGGCCTCCATACTGACCGTTTGCCACCTGCTGCACGATCTGGGTCGCAACCGTACAAGCCGTCTGGAGGGACTTGGGAGTCTCGATCAGTTTGCCGTTTATCACCGTTCCGTTTTTAAACATATCCTTTAAGTCTACAAGGTCACAGTTGTGCATCTGCTGTATGTAATAGTCCATATCGTGAAAATGAATGATGCCGTCATCATGTGCCTGGACAATTTTAGGCGGAAGCATCATCCTCCTGCAGTAGTCTCTGGAAAATTCTCCTGCGATCAGATCCCTCTGGGTTGCCAGTATATTCGGATCTTTGTTGGAGTTTTCATCCAAAGCTTCCTGGTTCTCTCCGGTCACGATGCCGAACACCTCATTGTCAATGGTATTGGTCTCTCTCTGGAACTCTCTGACCTTCCGGTATCCCTCATAGGCCTTGGCCGTCAGAATCTGGTCTTTTTGAATGAGCTTTTCAAATACCTGATCTTCGATCCGGTAAATGCTGATATCCTCGTCTCCCTGATGTTCCTCATGGATCTCAAAGGAAATATCTTTTGCACATTTTTCATCCACAACCCCGCTCCCGTACCTCATGGCTTTTAAGATGGCAAGTTCAATTTTAGACGGATCAAAATCTACTTTACTGCCATTTCTCTTAATCACTTTCATTTATCTTCACCCTTTCAATTATTCTGTCCTTTATTATAAACCAATATATATTGTGTGTCCAGATGTTAAACATCACAATATGTTGTATTTTTTATCCATATTTTCGATTAATTGTTCCGCCGTTTTGATGCCGTCCATAGCCGCAGACGTGATGCCTCCGGCATATCCTGCGCCTTCCCCGCATGGATAGATCCCGGAAATACTGCCCTGAAATGACTCATCCCTTTCCATCCGGAGAGGGGATGAGGTTCTCGCCTCTATTCCGCTCAGGACTGTATCGCCATCAGAAAATCCTTTGATTTTTTTCTCAAAAGCATCCATTCCCTCAATGATTGCCTCTGAAACCTCGTCCGGCAGACATTCCCTTATATTTGCAAATGCTGTTTTCCCTTTTGTATTAGGAAGGATCTTTCCGAATTTATCAGTCTTTTTATCTTCCTTAAAATCTGAAAACGTCTGAACGGGTATGGCTCCGTTTCCGGCCAGATAAGCTTTCTCCTCCCACTTTCTCTGGAATTCGATGCCGGCCAGCGGATGTTCTGATCCAAAATCCTCCGGCGTCACACTGGCGATGACCGCACTGTTTGAATTTCTCGCCATACGGTCGTGATTGCTCATTCCATTGACTGTCAGCCTTCCTTTTTCTGAAGACGCATTCACCACAAATCCTCCGGGGCACATACAAAAAGAATAGACGCTCCTGCCGCATGAAGCTCTGTAAGTAAGTTTATAGGAAGCCGTGGGCAGTTTTTTATCCGCCGCCCCTTTTCCATACTGAAATTCGTCGATCTTCTGCCTCGGATGCTCAACCCTTACCCCGACGGCAAAAGCTTTCGGCGTCATATGAAGCTTTCTTTTATACAGCATTTCAAAGGTATCTCTGGCACTGTGTCCCACTGCCAGCACTGCAGTATCGCACGGAAGTGTCTCTGTTCCATTGATCACAAGCGCCGTCAGTCTTCCTCTTTTTATTACCAAATCTGTTACCTTGTTTTCGAACCGGATCGTTCCTCCTGCTTGCTGTATAGCATTTCTCATATTTGCCACAACCATGCAGAGCAGATCTGTCCCGATATGCGGTTTTCCGTCATATAAGATTTCTTCCGGTGCCCCATACTGCACAAAGGTTTCCAGCACAAACCGGTTCCGCCCGTATTTGTCCTTCACTGCCGTATTGAGCTTTCCGTCGGAAAAAGTTCCGGCTCCTCCTTCTCCGAACTGTACGTTTGACTCAGGGTTGAGATCCCCGTTTTCCCAGAAAGCTTCTACGTCCTTCCTTCTCTCTTCTACAGGTTTTCCCCGTTCCAGAAGAACCGGTTTCAGCCCGGCCTTTGCCAAAATCAGAGCTGCAAAAAGGCCGGCCGGGCCCATGCCGATCACCACAGGGCGGACCGGGATCTCTTTCCTGCATTTAGGTATCCGGTATTCTTTTCTTTCGGCTTTTGTTATCCTGGGATTCTTGTTTCTTTTGAGAAATTCGGACTCTTTCTCTACTTCTGCATCGATTGTATATACATAGCTGATCTGATCTTTTTTTCTGGCATCCAGAGACCTCTTAAAGATCTGATAGTTTTTTAACGTTGCGTGATGCACCGCTTTTTTTATTTTCTGTTCCAGCTGGACTTTCGTATGTTCCGCCGGAAGTTTTATCTGACTGATTCTGATCATTGATTCTCCGCCTCTATCTGATTTCCCGCAATATATCCTGATGTAAAAGCCCACTGAAGATTATAGCCGCCGCAGGTGCCGTCTACATCCAGTAATTCCCCGGCAAAGTACAGACCCCGGTGAATCTTCGATTCCAGTGTGCCCTCGATGACTTCCCTGACGGAAACGCCGCCTGCCGTCACCTGTGCCATATCAAATCCTTTATAACCCGAAACCGGGACCGGAAACTTCTGTATCATGGAACGGATCTGCCTCAGTTCTTTCTGTGTAAGGTCCGCTGCACTCTTCTCCGGCCGGATTTTCAAACGGCTCAGCACCGTAAATGCCAGTTTTTTATTCAGGAAGCCCTGGAGAAATTCTTCCGCTGTCTTGTAATATCCGACTTTTCTGAAATAGTCCATTAATTCCTTCAATGTGATCTGCTCCGGCATGAGGTTTAAGATCACTTCCACCTTTTTTTTCTTCCTCAGAGCGTCGATGGCATACCGGCTGACCTGAAACACCGGAATTCCGGATATCCCATACTTGGCAAACTGGACTTCTCCTGTTTGTTCCGCTGTCTTCTGTCCGTTTACGTAGACCGAAAGCGCAGAAACATTGCGGACACCGGCCAAATGCTGAAAGAATTTCTCCTCCGATTCCAGAGCCACCAAAGCCGGAAATACATCCGTCACGGTATGCCCCACAGCTTTTGCCAGTGCATATCCGCTGCCGTTGCTGCCCAGTTTTTCCTGGGCCATTCCCCCGGCTGCCAGGATGACATTTCTGCCCTGATATTTCTCTGTGCCGCATGTCACATGAAATGTATCCTTTATCTTCTGTATTTTTTTAACTTCCGTTCCCGTCTTTATATGTACGCCGAGCTGCCGCATTTTCCCAGTCAGTGTATCAACCACCGTGGAAGCCTGCATGGACGCAGGATAATAGTATCCTCCCAAATCGGTGGTCAGCATTCCCATGGACTGGAAAAAGTCCAGGGTCTCTGCGGCCCCAAACACCTCCAGCATGGAGTATGGAAATCCCGGTTTTTCTCCCCGGTAGCAGTCCTGATCTAAATAACTGTTTGTCAAATTGCACCGTCCGTTGCCTGTGGCAAGGATCTTTTTTCCCGGCCTGTCCATCCTTTCCAGCACAAGGACGGAGCATCCTCTGCGCGCCGCTGTGATAGCCGCCGTCATACCGGATGCCCCGCCTCCTGCGATGATTACATCATACTTCATCTATATCCTCCAAAACACTGGTTCCGTCTATTTTTGACTCTATACCAAAATAGTCTAACACAGTGCTCCCGATATCTGCAAATGTTTTTCTTGTTTTTAAATTGACACCTTTTGCCTGCCCGTACTGATACATAAGAAACGGCGTGTATTCTCTGGAATGATCCGTAGAAGGAGTCGACGGATCACATCCGTGGTCTGCCGTGATCATCAGGATATCCCCTTCCTGCATCAGCCCCAGAAGCTTCGGCAGCTGTTTGTCAAAATAACTGAGGGCTTTGGCATATCCGTCCACATCATTTCGGTGCCCGTACAGCATGTCAAAGTCTACGAGATTTACGAAACATAATCCTTCAAACCTCTTCTTCATCCACTCTTTCGTCTGCTCGATGCCATCCTCGTTGTTCTTGGTAAATGAAAACTCCGTCAGTCCTTTACCGGCAAAAATATCGTGGATCTTTCCAATGCCGATCACATCAAATCCCTTTTCTTTCAGCTGATCCAGCATCGTCAATTTCGGCGGTTCTATGGAAAAATCATGCCGGTTGGACGTCCTCGTATAATGGCCGCTCTCTCCGATAAACGGACGTGCAATAACCCTTCCCACACCGTGCTTTCCCGTCAGGATCTTCCTTGCTATTTTACAGTATCGGTACAGCTCTTCCGGCGGCACCACATCTTCATGGGCTGCGATCTGGAATACACTGTCCGCCGATGTATAGACAATGAGCGCTCCGGTTTTCACGTGTTCATCTCCGTAATCTCTGATAACCTCCGTACCGGAATACGGCCGGTTGCAGAGGATCTTTCTGCCTGTTTCCTGTTCAAAAACCGCAGTGACTTCTTCCGGAAATCCTTTCGGATACACCGGCAGCGGTTTTTCAGATATGATTCCCGCAATCTCCCAATGTCCGATGGTCGTATCTTTTCCTTTCGACTGCTCCGTCATTCGTCCATAGGTGCCAATCGGCACAGTGGTCTGCCTGTCACCGTCGATCTCTGCGCCGTCGACAGCAAATAAGCCCAGTTTCTCCAGATTCGGCAGGTCAAAATACAGACTTTTGGACACTGCCAGCAGTGTGTTGCTTCCCTCATCCCCGAAATCTTTGGCATCGGGCGCTTCCCCGATGCCAAAGCTGTCCAGCACGATCAAAAAAACTCTTTTCATTCCGGTCACCTCAATCTATCTTGCTTGTTCAGAATTTATCTTCTCTTTAGATTATAGTGCTAACTGCTGTAGGACTCAAGAAAATGATACACTTCTTCCACGGAATGAAATTTCTTTTTTTCTTTCAGCATCTGGTGGACTTCATCCGGCAGATCATTTTTTGTCAAATCTGTATATTCAAAAATTTCTTTTGTCTGATTGTTCAGGATCACCAGACTGCCGTCGCGCAGGGCGAGCCCGTAGGTTGTCTTTTTCTTTTTCGTAGTTTCTGCCTGCTCTTTTGTCGTCTGTTCTTTGATGATTGTGGACTGTACCTGATGGACCAGCTTGTCCTGGCTGGTATCCTTCTGATAAAACGCCACATAACACATATACCCGCAAAGGGTTGTGATCACGACCATATATATTAATAAAAAACGGTTGATTTTGTTCATACGAAACACTCCTTTTCCATAAGCGTTCCCAAAATCAGCCGTTCTATTCAAAAAAATATCAAATTCAGCAATTTACACGGTTCAGCAGAAGAATATCCTGTTCTCCCGCCGTGTCACACCGGCATGAAACAATTTTCTGAACATCCAGATATACAAATCCATCCTCAAATCCATCCTGATCAATCTTCTGTATTTTAATGAAGTTTTTGCTGAAATCCTGAATGAAACCGAGAATAGAATATTTCCCGTCCTCATCCATGTTAAAATTCATCAGCAGTCCCTGCTCCTTTGCATACCGGAGCAGAGCATCCATACAAGTCTGCTGGTCTAATTTATAAATTCTTCCATGGCTTTTTTTCTTATGAAGATAAAGGGTGCCCATCCTCCGTTCTCTGCTGCCGTCCGTCTCTGCCCTGAAAAAACACTTGGGCCGCTGCAGCACAAAACCGTCGTACTCTCCCCTCGATGAAATCTTCGCCATCAGCAGTTCCTCTTCCGTCATGTACAGTATATATCCTGTCAGGACTGTCTGCTCACCGCCCATATGACCATATAAACTGACCAGTTTCTTTTCCTTTTGTATCTGCTCTAGTATCTGATTCATGCCTGTCCTCCACTTTTTCTTCTATTATAACAGAAAATGGATATTGAATGTAGGCTGTTTTCTTTTATTTGCCGACTGCTGCCGATGCATCAGAAAAAAACAGTAAACTCTTTATAACAGCCTTAATTTTTTTGCCATCTTTAATATCAGATGTCCCTTTGGAACCCTGCGAAGTTCATCCTCCTCGAATACCTTTAATCCGATAATCGCGATAAAGTATACGAACGCCCCAAGGGGTACTGCAATCAAAAGGCACAGCGCATAGCCCAGGCTTGTCCCCGACATAAACTTCTGAAAGACAAATCCGATAATCCCGACTGCGATTCCCATCACTCCCGCACTGATCAGCGGTTTTATAAATGTCTTTGAAATTTCCTGTTCGTAACCTGTATATTTTTTAATGGATCTGGCATTAAGCAGACACATGACAAAAGAAAACGCCATTGTGGCAAAAACTAGTGCGTAGGCGTTCGCTTTAGTCGTATAGAGCAGCACGACCAAAACAAATACATTGATGACTACTGACACTGCCGAATGACGAACAGGTACTTTCATCTTGCCCATTCCCTGCAAAATACCATTGCTCAGCGTGGACAGACAATAAAATACGATGGATACTGATCCGATCATCAAAAGTTTCGGGCCGAGTCCGAAGGCTTTGGCCGGGCCAAATAATAAACCTACGATCGGTTTTGCAAGGACTCCCATACCTACGGCACAGGGAATAGAAATAATCATCGTAAATTTGATTGCCGTATTAATGCTGTCATTCATGCGCTTTTTGTCGTTAACCGCAAAAGCCCCTGCAATGTCCGGCACAATGGCATTGGACAATGCGGATGCAATAGCAACCGGCACATTAATTAGTACGTTGTATTGATTCGAAAAAATTCCAAACAAAGTTGCAACCGATCTGGCTGCCATACCTTTGTCTACCATAATCATACTGAAAAGTGTGGAATCAATTATGGCACTGCAGTTATAGATCGCCGTGCTGAAAATAACCGGAGTAATCGTCAAAAGGAGGATTTTCAAAATCCTTTTGTAAGACTCGATCTTCTTTGTCTTATCCGCGGCCATCTGACGTTTGACTTTAGGACGGTATATCCAATAAATAACACCGCAGAAAATCAAACCTGTGAGCACTCCTGCCCCGGTACCGATGGCACTTCCCGCCGCACCATATTTTGCGAGTTTATACGAGGCAACTTTACCGCCGATTCCTACATACGGGGCTACAAGAACATAAGCCATGAGAACACTGAAAACGGCATTTAAAATCTGCTCCAAAATCTGTGACACAGATGTCGGCACCATAGTAGAGTGACCCTGAAAATATCCTCTCAAAACACCCAGGATACCCGATAAAAAAATAGTCGGTGCCATAGTTCTCAAAGCCAGTACAGCTCCAGGCTGATTCGGCAGAAATGCCGGCGCTCCAAAAAATGTAATCAGTCCTGCAGCTCCTCCCACGATCACTACGTATACTAACGCCCCATGAAATACCCTCTGGGCATTTTTATATTCCTTCATCGCAAGCCTGGCTGCAATGGACTTGGATACCGCCAGCGGAATACTGAACGATGCAATCAGCAGAATAATGCTGTAAACGTTGTATGCAAATCCGTAATACCCCATTCCCTCGTTGCCGATGATGGCCGTTAAAGGCCTTCTGTACAGCAGTCCGATGACACGGCAGATCAGTGAGGCTGCGGCCAAGATCGTTCCCTGTACTAAAAAGCTGCTCTTTTGTTTCTTTCCCATAGTAACCTCTAATCTCTTGTATAGTGAACGAACTGCAGTATTTCTTCCTGTTTTTCTTCCATCACCGCACGCTCTTCATCCTCCATGTGGTCATAACCAAATAAATGGAGCATACTGTGGGCGATCAAAAAGGCATATTCTCTCTCCAGGCTGTGTCCGTAAGCTTTAGCCTGTTCTTTTGCCTTATCTAAAGAAATTACAATATCACCCAGCATCAGTTCCCCTGTATCCGGGTGAAACGCTGCCGGATCTTCTTCCAGTCCGTCGAAACATCCCGGATTTTCGTACTCGATCATCGGAAAAGAAAGAACGTCTGTGGGACGGTCAATGCCCCTTTGTTCCAGATTGATCCGATGGATCTCTTCATTTCCCACGAGCATGAGATTAACTTCGCACTCAAAGGGACATGTTACATAATCCACAGCAGCCTCAACAACTTGTCCGGCAATCATTTCACAGTCTATGCCTGCTGTTCCTTCATACTCATTCTCTAAAAAAACACTCATAACTTTACCTGTCTTTCGTTCGTTTCCGGGGAGCTTTCTCTTTTTTCTTTCGGTTTTTGCTTTCTTCATATTTATCGTATGCCGTGACAATCTGCTGCACCAGTGGGTGGCGCACGACATCCTTGTTTGTCAGCTTACATATTCCGATATCCGGAATCTTCCCAAGGACTCTTACTGCTTCTTCAAGGCCTGAAATACTGTCAAACGGCAGATCCTTCTGTGTCAGGTCACCGGTAATAATCGCCTTTGATCCAAATCCAATTCTGGTTAAAAACATCTTCATCTGGGCGGGTGTCGTATTCTGTGCCTCATCCAGGACGATGTAGGAGTTATCCAGTGTCCTTCCCCTCATATAAGCCAGAGGAGCCACCTCGATCAGACCCTTTTCCATGTTCTTCATAAAGGCATCTGCCCCCATGATCTCATAGAGAGCGTCATAAAGCGGCCTCAAATAAGGATCTACCTTGCTCTGCAGATCCCCCGGAAGAAAACCAAGCTTCTCACCGGCTTCTATAGCCGGCCTGGTGAGGATGATGCGGTTCACTTCATCATTCTTAAACGCAGTGATGGCCATCGCCATCGCCAGATAGGTCTTTCCTGTCCCGGCCGGTCCGATTCCAAACGTGATCATCTTCTCTGAGATCTGTTCCAGATATTTTTTCTGTCCAAGTGTCTTAGCTTTCACAGGCTTTCCCTGGACGGTGTGGCAGACCACATCCTTATCCAGTTCCAGCAGATGACCGCTTTTTTCTTCCATAGACAGGGATAAAGCGTAATTGACATTTTGTTCTGTGATAATGTTGCCTCTCCTCGATAGTTCCAGCAGTTCCCCGATCACAGACTCCGCTTTTTTCACGGCTTCTTCGCTGCCCACTACTTTCAGCTGACCGTCTCTTAAAATTAAGTTTACATGAAGCGTCTTTTCGATCTTCTTCATGAAAACATCAAATTGTCCAAATACATTCCCTCCATGCTCAGAAGGAAATTCCAGATCTATTTCTATTGGATTCATAGGTACTCCTCAACATTTTATTTTCTTATATTAATAGTAGTTTACCATTTGCCTCCGATCTTTTCAACATTTTGTCATATGGCAGCAGACAGAATTACTGCGGAGCAGCCGTTGTCGGGGTAATTTTTTCTACCTGTTTTTTTGTCAGAGATTTTATATTTCTGATCTTTCCAACCGGCTCCTCGACATCGATCGTTCCCTTGGCAATGTAGTCATTTCCCTGTCTCTCATATTTAATGTTGGTTTTTATCACTTTAATTCCCTTTTTCTTCTTGTCATTGACATAGGCGGAGAGCCGTTTTTTCAGCTTCTCCTGAGCCTGTGCTTCTGTCAAAACTCTTCTTTGTGGTTCGTATCCCTCAAATTTCTTTGTGGTAATGCCGATCGGAAAATACAAATCACCGATATGCAGCAGTTTCTTCTCACCTAAGATATCATATTCCCCTTTCTGCTCCTTGATCGGAAGCTTGAGCTGCCAGTTTAACAGCTGTATACTTTCCACCCGCGTACTTTTCGATATAAATTTTTTCTCATAAGTGGCAATCGGTATGGTTTCCTTGTAATCTTCTTTGGTTCTCAGGATGATCTGTCCGTCTGCCTTAATCTTGCTTGTCTCGGTGACCTGATAATCGTCACTGTAATAATAAATCATTCCCGAAATAAGCGTATCTCCCTTTTTTACTTTGTCACCCACCTGTACTAAAGGAGTGCCGCTTTTTACCGACATAGAAGTAATGGTCCCCTTCTTATTGGAGACAATGTCACATGGCTTTCTCGGATTTTGTTTTGTTTTCCTGTCCAGTGATTCCTTTATGTCAATATGTAATCTTGTGCCGTTGATGGAACAGGAAACCCACGCAATGCCTTCGTGATCTTCCCGGATATGTTCCTCTAATAAATTGCAGTCAATCTTTTTCTTATACGTCCCGATTTGATAAAAATTGCTCTTTACATATTTCAGCATATCACTTTTGGAATACCGTTCATTGCCTGAGATTGTGATCTCCCAGATAAACTGAGACATTAAAAACATCAGAACGAAAGCCATGCCGATGCCAAAGAAAAATACCTTTCGTTTCCGGTGTTCCAATAAAAAAAAGGGAAGTCCCTTTCTTCCCAGAATCTGAACCGAGGTTCCCGTTTTTTCTGCAAGTGTTAAAACAGTCTCATAAGCTCTCTTTTGTACGGAACACTGATATCCCTTCCCTCCCGGCCTAAGCTTCCAGAGCACCAGGTTTTGTTTTGCACATAGGTTAAGAAAACGTTCCACGGAAGGACCTGATATCTCTAAAAATATACTTCCGAAAATATACTGTATTAATCTGACCATCCTGATTCTCCTTTATGCGTATTCCAGCCGTGTGATTTCGCCGGTCACCTTCATAATTTCCATGGAATAATATTGAATGACAAGATTTGTCCCTATAATCCTCAAAACCACGTGGTTTCCCTGGATGACGATTTGATGTTCTTCGTAAGAAAGGATTCCCTTATAATTTTCAATCATCACCTGTTCATTGCCGGTTAAGGTAATAATAAAATCGCCAAAGACCACATCTCTTGGAAGGGATAAACCTTTGGCTAATGCCTCCTTTGGCTTTTTCTTCATACAGACCCTCACTATGCTTTTTGGCGCAGCAGCACACTTAAGCATCCTATCGTTGTTTTAATATATGCAAAAGAAAAGCACCGTATACCTCAAGTATACGATGCCTGCTTCTATTATTTTACTTTTCTTTTACGAGCCGCTTCAGACTTTTTCTTACGGCGAACACTTGGTTTTTCGTAATGCTCTCTTTTGCGGATTTCCTGCTGAATACCTGCTTTGGCACAGTTTCTCTTAAATCTGCGAAGAGCGCTGTCTAAAGATTCATTTTCTTTAACGATAACGTTTGACATTCTTAATTCCTGACCTCCCCTCCAGCCTTATATTGTGCATTATGACTGTTTGGGCACTTTCTTGCACTAGATTATTATACCATAATTGGGATATTCGTCAATAGTTAAAATCATGTTTTTTCGACGGAAAAATGAGTTTTTATAGCTGACTTTAAAGAGTGTTCCAGATCTCTTTAAGAAGATACCCTGGCACCTTTGTCTTTACCTCTTTTTCAACTGCGTAAATACAATAATTTTTTAAATCTTCTGCGGCTACCCCTGCACTTCCGGTAAAAGCCCTCGGTGCCATTCCCTGCTGGCGTCCTAAAAAGGACAGCGGTGAGTCGCTTCCAGTATCATTGACGGTGTCTTTTACCTGATAGGTATATTTTACATGATAGATGTCTAAGATATCCCGGATTTCATTGAATCTCTTTACGGATCTGCCCTGATAGATCTGCTGCTTTTTCTTCAGCATATAACATTCTCCTAATATCCGAATCGTTAAATTGTTTCCAAAAACTTTTCATATATTATATCATTCTTTTAATTTTCAATCAACTATTTATACAATCACAACATCATGAGTATTTTAATAGCTTTTCATTCTATTTTTTTCTAACTATATGTTAATATAGTACTAGTTATAAATTTATTAATCTTTATGTATACAGATTTATGAAACAACTAGTTCATCTAAAAGAAAGGAAGGTACAAATGAAAAAATTAAAACAACTATGCAGCGCAATGTTATGCGTGGTTATGGTGACCGTATTTACCATAACTCCAATCCGTGCAGACGATCTAACAACACCTCCAACTACTACTATTTCAGGAACTGCTTCGATTACAGGAATCGTTTCACAATTTTCCGAGGATAAGGATGTAAAAGCATCTCTTTCAAATACAAATCCAGCTATAAAAGTAACTGTGGAGGCTACTATCGGATATAAAATTGGAACTGCAGAAAAAACAATCAAATCAGTGCCTATTCCCATGGAAACAAAAACTACGGATTCAGTCGAAGTAAATTTTAGATTCACACAAAAAGATCTAAATCTATTACCATCAGGTACTTACGACATTAAAGCCAAATCAACAACTGACAGCGCAAATTCTGTTAAAGAAGCAAAGATTGGTTCTATCACCGTTAACAAAGAAACCCCAACCGTAACCATTGACAAGCCTATTTTCCTGACAAAATCAAGAAGCAATTTTGAAACAGCCGATGGGGAGATCAAGGCAAAACTTGACAAAGCATTCTTTTCAAATACAAATCCAGCTTCTCTTGAGTTAACCGCATCCATCAATGACAACAGCAATGTTGCTAAAATCTGATGTTGTATCATAAAAGTTGACACCCTATTCTCAAGGACTTTGATATATAA
>NZ_QTXQ01000016.1:0-49669 GCF_003461725.1 Anaerostipes sp. AF04-45 | reverse complement strand
TTAATTTGCGGTAGAATTGCAGTCGGTTGGAACTTTAATTCGCCGCCCGACAAGAAGTCACCCACGTTGGATCAGTTAGAAAAAATAGCAAAAGCTTTAAATGTACGAATTACAGACCTTTTTATAAGCAAATATAAGTAAATTATACCATAATTTCAATATGTTGCGGCGGTTCAATGTACGATTTCCGGTATTCTGGAAATCGTATGTATATATGACACAAAAGAAAGAAATTATGGTAAAATCTTTATATCTTATAAATTCACATATGAAAAGGGGGATAAGCCATGAATCACATCCCATATGTCAAACAAATTATTGAAAAACTACAAGAAATGGACGAATCAGACGAACATTTCATAAAACAGATTTTAGTGCTTATTAACAGGCACTTACAGAAAAAGGGGACGAGTTAATCGTCTTCTTTTTTTGTATGTTCATTTTTTAAGTACTCACTTATTATATGTTCTTTTATATCTGCACTTGTTTTACAGAGAACCTCTCGTCCTGATCGGTCTAAGTTCTTGTATGATCGCATTGTCGCAAGTATCAAGTCAAAGAAATCATTTTTTTCTTCTAGGAACATAGAGACATATTCGGCAACATCGTCTTCCGGAGGGACAAACATATCTCCGGCTCCTTTTTCTAACCAAGGCTTACTTATATTAAATTCTGAACAAATACGATTAAGATGAATGTCTTTGGGTTTGCGATCACCAGTTTCAAACATAGCAAGCGTAGAAGCTCCTATATCCGTTCTTTTAGCAAACTCCCTTTGACTTAATTCGTAATAATCACGAATTTTACGGATTCTTTCATTTATCATTCTGAACCTCCTTTCTTGAAAAAACTATATCATAAAAATGTTCACAATGCAAGCAAAAGTGTTGACACGTTGCTTGCATTGTGATATTATTTGCTTACAAAGAAAGCGGGAGGTGAGAAAAATGGACGTAAAAAAAATGACAGAAGAAGAATTGAGAGAAGCAACAATCAGAAATTTACTGCAAATGGATGAACAGGGTTTGTTATTAATGAAAAGCAATGCAGCGACATTGTGTATGTACCAAGAAATGAAGAAACAGGAGCAGCAAAAAGGCCAGGGAAAGAAACCGGCATAGGGAGGATGGGAAATGAATCATAAAAATATTAGGCAGACGGAAGAGGACATCCAAAGCATCCTCAAAGACGCAGCACAAATTGTGATGAAAAGCAGAAAAAGGAAAGCTATCTAGCCACAGCTGCGTTAAGCGGCTGTGGAAGGACAAGTATAAGAATAGAGGTGAGAAAGTGTCAAAAGACATAAAAGCAACCAATGTAATAAATCACTACACAAATCTTCAAAATGCTATTTATGCAGAACTTCCAGAACTAATCAATAGAATACATGTTGAAGCCCTGATGAACTGCGAAGAGGGATCACCTGTTTTTTTTCCAGATGATACAAAATTTATTGAGGGATTTATACAAGATACCAAAAGAGTCTTTGAAATATCAATGAAGAAAAGCGGTGAAATGATAAAAGAAATCTTGAATGCGACAGAAGAAGAACCCCCAAAACATAAAAATATTTTGGGGAAGATCGAAAGCGTTGACAAAATGAGTGAACGAATTACTCATCAAATTCAAGGACTTCTGAAAGAACGGTTTTAAGAACAACTTTGTTCATTTCAAGTGATGTCATAATGGCCATTACGGCAAGAGAGCCAGAATCAATTTTACCATTTTCATCTGCATAGTTTAAAAACATAGTTTCTATAGCGTTTTTGTTTGCGTATTTCTCCAGGGCTTTTTTATAGGAAGAATCAAAAAGCAATGAAAAATCGTTTTTAGTCATAGAGATCTCCTTTCTTCTGATACTCGGCTCTGGCGGGAGCCTGTACTAAAATTATAAAGGAGATACATGGAAATAACAAGCAGGAAACAAGGACAAACAGAGGTTCATAAGATGTATAAAAGGAGGTGGTTTTGTGCTTAAACCAGGTAAGCGTTATGTTGAAATTGATGGAAAAGATGTTCCCATGGATGAGATCCCGGAAAATGAACTGGAAGAAATAAAAGAAGAATTTGTCCGAAGGGTAATCAAATCACTGGGAGGGAAGGTTACAACTGCGTAAGCAGTTGCGGAAGGACAAGCAGGAGGAATCATGTACATAAAAAAGAAAGTAAAAGAAGAAATTTATGCAATGTATCTGAGCGGGATACCGATAGAAGAGATTGCAGGAAACAAGGAAATTAAGGTTATGGATGCAGAGAGAGCTATTGCCGAATGGGAGGCTGTGATAATAAAGGAAATAAATCTGTATAAAGTGAGAAGAACATTCTTCAAATTACTTCAGAAAGAAACCGTTGCAAAGGCTGTTTCTGATGCGGCAGAGAAAACAGGACAAGCTAGGGACGTTGTAGAAGAGGTCTTAGGATTTCGCTATCCAGAAGTAACTGTCGCAAGTAGGGACGACAGGAAGATTATCCATGAATGGAACGGACTATATACATATTGCCAGTGCGTAAAACGGGGAAAAGCAGAAGAAGCGAGGCGATACTATGCAATATGCCAGGGATAGACTGACAATGCATAATGGCAAGTCAGGGACATATAGAGCTTCTCAAATATCAGAAGTTAGAGAAGAAAATTATTGTCTGTTTGGCCAGATCGTGGACAAGCTCGGACAATATGAAGACTTGGGAACGGTCGAGGAACTTAGAGAATTAAAAGAAAAAAGGCGTTAGATTTTGGGAGAATCTAACGCCAAGGTATTTGCATGGTAACAAATAAATCCTTACATTCATTTTACCATGCACCTGCCTGAAATGCAAGGAGCCGAGCGGCTTATATCGGCCTTGTAATTTATATTAACAACTCAACGAAAAGTAGGTGGTGCGTAGGTGACAAGAAAGAAGAAGAGAGGGATGACCTACATCCCATATGACTATGAGGAGGCGTTTAATCAGCAGATAGAAACGCTGCATGAATATTTCATAGAACAGATGCTAAAGTTCCGGTTTAAAGCAGTATATGCATGCAAAGAGGTAAGAGCAGGAGAGCAGCTTGAAATAGAGATCTATCCGGAGTTTTCAAAGATATCGGAGATTCCGGAGGAAGCAAGACTTAAGAAAGATAATTCAAAGGCTCAAAAAAGCTTGAATGACAAGAATGCAAGAAAATATGTGAATAGGCTCATTGAGCATAACTTCACGGACCGGGATATCTGGATCACTCTTACATACGGAAAAGGGCAGGAGCCAGCCGATATGGATGAGGCAATAAAGAACATGCAGAACTACATCAGAAGGATAAATTACCAGCGTAAAAAGCGGGGACTTCCAAATGCAAAGTATGTCTATGTAACAGAGTTTTCACCGGGATCAAAAATCAGGTGGCATCACCATTTGGTAATGGACGGATTACTTGATATGGACCTTGTGGAAAAGACTTGGAAAAAAGGCCAAAGAAATGAAACACGCCGCTTGGAAAAAGATGAATATGGTCTTACTGGTCTGGCGAATTACATAACCAAGGAGCCGAAGGGAAAGAAGAGATGGAACAGCAGCACAAACCTGAAGCAGTTCCGGGTCCGCAAGATCCATTCAAAAAAGGATCAGTCAGGGAAATATAAAAAAATGGAAAGTTATGTAAAGGAAATGGTCAAAGACCGGTCATATCTTGAGTGGCAAATGAAAGAATGGTTCCCGGAGTATCTTTTTACGGAGTCGCAGGTATATTACAACGATTTTAACGGGATGTTTTACATTCGGGCCAGGATGCGGAAAAGAAGGGAGATTCCATGAAACGCATAGATATTTACATATACACAGCTTGCCATGCGAGAAAGACCGGACCGGCAGTATACCGGGCAATCTTGGAGTATGTAACCGTAAAAACAAATCTCCTGATTGATGAGGGGAAAATAGAGGATACGACAAAAAATCGGGCCGTGGTAGAGGCTGCTCTCCGGGCACTGCACAGGATCAAGAAAGGGGAGCGCATGGAAATCACGATCCACACGGAGTCTGAATACTTCATAAGGATTCTAAAAGATTTAAACCGGTATGCGGGCGCAGACTGGCAGAAAGCAAATAAACAGAACATAAAAAATGCAGACTTGTGGAAACAGATTTATGTCTTCGCAACGCTGCACAAATTAAGGGCAGACCTTAATTTAGACAAATATAACTGTAAAACAATTTTGGAAGGGAGACTTACAGATGATTAATTTTGACGTGCAGAAGGAATTAGGGTGTTACAACGACGAGGAGGCAGCAGGACCAATCGAAATGCACCACATTGTTTACCGGTCCCATGGAGGAGTAGACCATTTTTATTCAAAGATAGCTCTCCCGGCTGGATTCCACAAAGGAAACAGAGGGCCACACTTGAATAAAGAAACGGATAAGGCACTTAAGAAAGAGATGCAGAAGGAATTATTTAATGCATTTTCTGAGTTTCCTACATACGACATTGATTCCATTATCATGATTCTACAACCGGAAAATAAACGGAGCCGTGAAAAAATTCGCAGACAGATGGAAAAGACAAAGAATATCGCAGGGGAGTACAAGGCAGAGGACATTGTACGGACCTTGATGGGAGGGAAATTGCATTGAGAGTAGCGAAGCAAAATGGACGCTATGCATATACAGATGAAATGATGCGAAAATCACTAAAACTGAGGGAAGGAAGTCAGATTACTCTTTCCAGATGGGTAGGGAGAGGAAAAGAGGATCATATGCAGCGGATTGAAGGAAGATTAGTAGGAATTTATCCGCATTATATCCTGTTAGAAGTCACGATGAAAAAAGGAAAGTATAGGGAGTGTTTTCTAAACAAAGATATTTTCTTTGGAAACATAAAGATCCAAAAAGTCAGGAAGGAGATAGCAAATTGAAAACGATAGCAATTATAAACCTAAAGGGCGGGGTTGCAAAAACAATCTCTAGTGTGAACATAGCACATATCCTGGCAGCAGTCCATGGATATAAAGTTTTGCTGATCGACAATGATAAGCAGGGAAATGCAAGCAAAATATTGAATCGGCATAATTATAGCCATAAAGGAACCGCGGACATCATGACGGAACGCAAAGCAGATCTGAAAGAAACTATACAGAAAACGGATTATGAAGGGCTTGACATCGTAACTGCAAATATGAATCTTTTGAAAGCAAATTTAGAAGTCCTCCTTGACCAGCAGAGACCGCAGCAGACAAGGTTCAAAAAGGCTTTAGAACAAGTTCAAAGAAAATATGACTACTGTATCATAGACAATGCACCGGATATAAATATATCCACGATAAATGCGCTAGTGGCAGCAGATGACGTGTTAGTACCAGTCACAATAGATGACTTTGCTCTGGACGGTCTAAAAGAATTGAAAGAACAGATTGACAATACCAAAGAAGACCTTAACCCGAATCTTCGTTTCTGCGGATGCTTTGTAACGCAGTATGACAGAACGAACGATGCCGATGTACAAGGAAAAGAGTTTTTAAATACCTTGGAGTATCCGGTCTTTGAAACTCATATCCGGAAAACACCAAAAATGAAGCCAAGCACGTTTGCAAGAGAACCTATTATTCTGTACTCAAGCCGATGTGGAGCATCATTCGATTATAAAGCTCTAGTGGAAGAATATTTAAAGATGTGACCAAATTGGTCACATTAAGGAGGAAAAATGGCAAAGGAAAACTTTAACTTGATGGATCTACTGAATCAAAGATCGAAGGAAACGGCAGAAAAAAAGGGTGAGAAGGTATCGGAGGATGCAGAAAACATAATAGTTGATATTTATGACCTGTTCCCATCGAAAGCAAACTTTTACGATACAAACAAAGAAATTGAAGAGTTAAAACAGTCTATTGAATTGGTCGGACTACTGCAACCGCTACTTGTGCAGAAGGAGGGAGAAAAATATAGAATCATATCCGGGCACAGGAGAAGAATTGCTATGCTCGCACTTGTGAAAGAGGGAAAAGAACGATTCCGGAAAGTGCCATGTGTCAAGAAAGACAGTAAAAATGCCATAATGGACAGGCTGGCTTTAATCATGGCAAACAGGTACAGGGATAAAACCGATTGGGAAAAAATGACGGAAGTTATTCAGACAGAGGAGCTGGTTTTAAAACTCAGAGAAGAATATGAGATAAAAGGAAAGACAAGAGAATTAATCTCTGAGATTGTAAAAAGTGCACCGGCTCAAATCGGAAGATATAAAACAATATATAAAAATCTTTGTTCTGATTTGATGGAAGAGTTTAAAAACGACAACATAGGTATTTCGGCAGTTTATGAGGCAGCAGGCATGCCAGAGGAATCGCAAAAACGAGTGTTTGAACTGTACAAAGAAAATGGAACTCTCAGCATAAACGATGTAATCACGATGAAGGAAAAAGAGGAAGAAGCAAAACCAATACCAGGCCAGATTGAACTGGAAGAGTTCATTGAAAATGAGGCACAGGACATTGAGGAGAAAGGAGAGCAGCGAGGATTTGAAGCAAATCCAGAAAAAATAATATCAAAATGCTTTTCATGTGCAAATTGGGAACAGTGCAGTGAAAAAGGAGAAGCAGTAGATTACTGCATGGACTATAAGAATAAAAATATTTCCGAAGCAATGTCTGAGCGTGAATTGCAGGAAGCACATTTCATGAACCAACCTGAAACTCAGACGGTAGATCCGGCCGGAGAAATTCATGACCGGAAAATCGAACATGATATAAAGATTTCAAGCCTTTTCTTTGTAGATTCCAGAGATGGCATAAAACCGTTTGAACTAAGAAAAAATGACAGAAATTATAAAACCGGAGATATTCTAAAGATGAGAGAGTATAGAGATGGAGTAATGACAGGAAATGTTATAAAGAAAGAAATTACATATGTACTTGAAGACTTTGAAGGTCTAAAGCAAGGATATTGCATCTTGGGTGTAAAAGATGTCTGAAGAATTTGAACCATGGTGGAGCTGTCCGGAATGCGGCAGCAGGAACATGGAAATTGAAGAGAGGATCGTAGAGATAGAATACGGCCTCACAGACGGCTATAAGTGTAAGGAATGTGGACACAGAGGAATTGTCCCATATCCAAACATGTAGCATATATCACAAAGAAACTATTAACTACGACTAAAGAAACTAATGCGAGTAGGCCCCTCTTCGGAGGGGCGGAAAGGAGAAAAAAAGAATGCAGTGTAAAAATAGAGAAATATTCGTAAATGGATTGAAAATGACCAAAGGAGTAAAAGGGTTCAAAGTAAAACAACTGAAGATTATGATGACAAATGATAAGACAGGAAAAACTTTAACTGTAACTGATAATGATGAAGCATTTACATTTCCAGCGGAAGAGATAGCAAGGTGGCTGAAATGACGTTCAAGTTATTATCTGAAATTATATTAATGATCATTACTGTGATTGAAA
Organism: Anaerostipes sp. AF04-45; assembly: GCF_003461725.1. Classification (NCBI taxonomy): domain Bacteria; kingdom Bacillati; phylum Bacillota; class Clostridia; order Lachnospirales; family Lachnospiraceae; genus Anaerostipes; species Anaerostipes sp. AF04-45. The sequence continues at coordinate 42,256 of NZ_QTXQ01000016.1, read as the reverse complement.
TAACGGCAGGATTTATAAGTGAATGGAGAGGGGACAAAATAAAGCGATTTGAACATTTTCAAAAAGCAATCCTTCTTGTGCTGATCATAAAAATGTAGAAAGGAATAAACCATGATAGAAAAAGAAAAAGGGATTTATGAATTACAGATAAAAATAGAATTGGATAACGATGATCTAAAGACGCTTGAAAGATATGGAGAGATTAGAAATAATAATTCACATCCTTCAGAAGAAAATTTAAAAGGATATTGCGAAATTTTATTGGGCGGAGCAATTGATAAACTCTCTGAGGAATATGATCAAGGGGAGCTAGAAGAGCATAATCCGAGTATTAGAGAGATACGAGAAATGCAAAGAAATCTAAGAGGAGCCGCGGATGAACTGACAAAAGTGATAGCAGCAGCAAAAGAAGGAGACGAAGAAGCAAAAGATACAGCAATAGCAAAGTACATGCTTAAACTAATAAAAATGGGAAAATAAATTATGCACATTACGTAAGGAAGGAGGAAAAGACATGGAGATTGTTTTAAACGGTGAATGCAGAGCCACCAGATTAGGAGGTAAATATTTTGACAGTACAGGAATTGGAAGACTTTTTAAAAGATGTGAAGGAAAAAGAGAAATCAGTATATTTTTATATGTCAGACGATCATCCGTTTGATGAAGGTATGGGAGTAGAAAATGCTTTTGAAGTATCAAATGATTTGAGCAATACTGGAAATTATGAGGGCGTGTATCTAAAAGGAAATTAGAATTTAAGGAGGTACAGAATGAGTAAGCGACCAGAGATAACAAAAATGTTGTCTTTATCTATTAGAAGGCATATAAATCAACGCAATGATCCTAGAATTTATTGGGCGGCAGAGGTGACATTTGACTATGGAACCAGCAATGCAATAAGGGTGGATTTTATGAGGTTTAAGCCTGTGAACAATACTATATCCGGTATTGAAAAGGGGGACTTCTATTGCTATGAAGTCAAATCATCAGTAGAAGATTTTCACTCAAAAAATGGACATAATTTTATTGGGGATTTTAACTACTATGTTATGACAGAAAACGTTTATCGGCAAGTGAAAAATGAAATACCGTATAAAGTAGGCGTATATGTACCTGGACAAAAAAATTGCCGAGGCGATTGGTATGAATTGCGATCTGTAAAAAAGGCAGCAAGAAAAGACCGGAAAAGATCTGTATCAGAAATGCTACTCATGATGTTTAGATCGGCGGCAAGAGAAATTGTTTAATTTAAGATTTACTCTGGGTCTATATATATCACAGAAACTTAGAAACCGGACATCCTGTTTTACAGCCCGCTTCGGCGGGCAGGAAGGAGGGTAAGAGATGTTAGTCAGAAGTCAGAATAGGGAAAATCTCTGGAACTTAGAAAACCTATCAGGGATTACATATAACGAATCTTGCCTTACAAGGTACGGAAAAGAGAAAAATGAACACCAGATATCCGTAGATTTTGGCGGCCTGTTAGAGTGCTGCGGGGTTTATGCAACAAAAGAAAGGGCAATAGAAGTATTAGATATGATAGAAAATTATTATCAATATGCACAGGAGTGGACAGTCACAGGAACAGGAAAAAAGCAGCCGGGGTTTGTATTTCAAATGCCGGAGAAATAGGGAGGCACACATGAAAAGAGCAGAACTGGAAAAGCACTTAGGAAAGATTGTAGAAATAACTTTGTTTGACGGAAAGATTATCAAAGGGGAATTACATAAAACAAGAGAAGAACGTTTTAAACATGAACCAAATTTATATATACCATATAATTACTATTTTTTGATAAATCCGCAATCATCATGTATTTTTAAATCTTCTCATGTTAAGAAACTTAAGATTTAGCCAAGAAGGACGGAAAGGAGTACGAACATGATAATTTTATGCGCAGAACCATATTGCCAAAAATAAACTTTGAACCAGAAGCACATGTTTATACAAAAGAAGAACAGGTTAAGACGGTTGTCGGTTGTAAAAATGCTGATGTGAAGATATGATGAGTTATCTTCAGAAACAAAGAAAGTAGATTAAAGAATCGAGAGGAGAAATGAATGATTAAAATTACAGTGGTTTACATAGTCATCATGGTAGCAGGAATAGCTGTGGCTGGAATGAATTATGCAAAATACAAAAAAAGGAATAAAGAATTATATAACTGTAATACAGATCTCAACATGGAAAGGACTAGATTAGAAAATGAACTAAAGAAATTATCAAAGGAAAAGCAAGAGGGACGAGTTACAGGATCGTATTGTTATAAATGCGAACATGGAATACGTGCAAACTCCTTGTCCCCGATTCAGTGCGAACTCAATATTGACTGCACTGACTACAAAAGAAGGGAAGAACAATGAGATGTGGAGAGTGCAAATATTCAACTTTGAGCATTGAAGTAGAACGAGCGAGATGGAGGGAATGGCCACGACATACAGGAGTGATTGTCAGAAAAGCAGAAGTGAAATAAGCAAGAAAGGAGGATAGGTTCCGCGGGCAATAGATATCTTCCTAAAAAGCAGTATGAACAAAAAAGAAGAATTGGTAAACACACTGTTAGTCCGGTTATCTATCCGGTTTACGCCGCAGCAGCTAACAGAGGTGCAGCAAAGTATGTACATAATCCTCAACAATTATGAAATTGAAGACAGGAAAACGGAAATAGCTGTCTACAACCAGGAAGAGGATCACAGGATGTATAACATGTTCTTTGTATCTAAAAAAGTATCCGGACTCTCTATGGAAACATTGAATTATTACGGTTATGTGCTACAAAGATTCTTTCATGAGATCCAAAAAGATATCAAGAACATTGATACGAACGACATTCGGTATTACCTGGCTGAACGCGCAATGCGGGACGGAATTTCTAAAGTAACCCAGGACAACGAATTAAGAGTACTTAAATCCTTTTTCAACTGGCAGCAGGAGGAAGGATACCTTCAGCATAGCCCAGCAAGGAAGATAGCGAAGATTAAACAAGACTATCGGATCAAGAAGCCATATTCTGAAATTGAGTTGGAAAAGTTAAGACGGGAAACAAGAAATAAAAGAGATCTGGCAATCATAGATGTTCTATACAGCACTGGATGCCGGGTGTCTGAAATCGTCAAAGCAAATAGGGAAGATATCAACGGAGATGAATTTATTGTCTATGGAAAAGGAGGAAAAGAGAGAATCGTTTACCTAAATCCAAAAGCGATTTTAACATTATCAGAATACTTACATACAAGGGAAGACGACAACGAAGCTCTATTCGTTCATCTGCGGCGGCCGCATGGTCGATTAAAAAAAGAAGGAATAGAAAGTATGATCTGTGAGCTTGGGAAACGTGCAGGAGTAAAGAAAGCACATCCACACCGGTTCCGCAGGACCGTAGCCACAAACGCCCTAAACAGAGGAATGCCAATGGAAGAAGTTCAACAACTCTTAGGCCACAATGATATTCAAACAACTTCCATCTACGCAAAGTCTACGCAGGCGAACGTGAAGACAGATCATAAAAAGTACGTGGTATAGGGAGACCACAAGGAAATGACAGAACAAGAAATTTTAAAGGCAGCAGAAAGCTATTGCAGTTCAAAGAAGTGTAAAGAGTGTGACTATTGGAAAGCTGGTCAGGGATGTGTCATAAACTATCCTGCAAAAGAGGGACAGAAAGATGCAAAATATTAGGCCGATATCTCAAGAAAAGTGGGGTGTTACTAAGCATGCATTTTACCAGGCTTACCATTTCGCAATGCGTTACCATGAGTTCAGAGATATTCTGAAATATAAAACGGATACATTGGGAAGTCAGGAGATAAACGGCATGTCTAGGGGGAACAAGACGGGAGATGCAACACAAAACCTTGCGATTATCCGGCAGCAGGCGGCAAAAAATGTAGAAATGATAGAGCAAACAGCCATTGAGGCGAGTGGGGAACTATATCAATACATTTTGAAAAACGTCACAGAAGAAGGTGCATCATTTAAATATCTGACAACGGTTATGAATATGCCGGCAGGAAAAGACATGTTTTATGACCGCAGAAGGAAATTCTATTTTTTACTTTCTAAAAAAATATAGGAGGAATCAATGCTAGGAAAGATAAAAGCGATAGAGGAAATATATGGTGTAATACTTAGGAATACGGGAAAGATAGACGGAATGAAAGGGAGCCGTTTAGGTATGTTGCAAATACTTAATGCTATGAAAGGACGCGGTGAATATGACGGATATAAAATCACAACAGATAAACATGAATTGTGTATACTGATTGATAATAGGCAAAATTGCTTCGAACAATGGGGATATTTTTCAAGTGAAGATGATTTTGAGCGGTTTATAGGAAAGGAGATAAAAGAAGTAAATCTCACAGATGTAGCCTTGAACAAAGAAAAGGCTGAGAACACGGCACCATTTGGATATGGAGCCGGTGGAATACAGTTTGTTGATCTTGTGATTACAGACGGAACAATATTACAATTCGCAGTATACAACGATCATAACGGCTACTACGGACACGGAATAATCTTTTTAAAAGATGAAGATATACTGTTTGAAGATACACTTTGAAAAGAACCGTACTCACATACATTTATTTAAGGTATTATAGTAGTATCGGAATAGGGAACAGGGAAGGCAGCCAAACGGCAGCAGTCTTTGTTCCCTTATTTTGTGGAACGGTATATAGAAGGTTCGATTCCTTCTTTCCACATTTAGTAGAATGGCCACAGCAATGACGTATTATCGCGAGGATTCGTCATTGCTGACTGCTAAACATGTAGTAGTTTACTGGTGAAAACAACCGGGCGCACCGGAAGAGTCAGGTTCGATTCCTGGATACATGTTCGCGGATTAGTGAAAGGGTATCACATCGGTCTCCTTAGCCGAAGTTATAGGTTCGACTCCTATGTCCGCAATTTTGTCAGGAGGATAAGATGCTGAAAAGTTGTAAATATTGTGGAAGGATCCATGACAGTAAGTTCAACTGTGGGAAAAAACCTCAAACAAATAAGAAGAATACAAAGGAAACAAAGTTCCACGGATCGAGGGCATGGACAAAGAAAAGCATAAGGATCAGGGAAAGAGACGCTTACCTTTGCCAGTGCTGCATTAGGAAGATGAAGGGAACAATAGAGGAGCATAACTATAACAACATATCAGTACATCATATTGAGCCGTTATCCCAAGCTTGGGATAAGAGGATGGATGATGACAACCTGATTACTCTCTGCGGGTATCATCACGAAGAGGCAGAGAAGGGGAATATAAGCAGAAGGATATTAAAACAGATCGCAAAGGAGCAGAACAGCAAGGCAGATGAGATGTAGCAGCCCCCCCTGGGGACAGCAAAATAAAATACCATCGGCCTTGTAGACCGACGCCCTACCTTTATCCATAATTTATTCCCACATCAGGTTTTCAAATTTGAAAAGATAGGAGGGATAATAAGGCCAACACCTACAAAGCCAACAAATATAATTGAGATGGAAGGTCGTTCCCATCGGACAAAGAAGGAAATGCGCCAGCGCAAGCAGGCTGAACAATCTTTGCTGACCGGAGAAGAAATCAGAGAAAAACCGGAAGTAAAACAGAATAAAATTGCTCATAAAGAGTTCCTCAGAATAAAAAAATTACTCAAAAATATTGAAAAAAATGATGATTTATACGGAGTTGTGATCAATCGGTATTGTCTTCTCTACGCTGAGTGTTTTGAGTTTGAGAAAAAAAGAGAAAAAATGTTTGAACAGCTCTGCGATCTTCAGGAAAAAGCAGATGAATTGATTGAACATGAGGAAATGACACCAAAAGAATTTTACGGGATAGAAAACAGTATGCAAAAAAACTTAATTGCTCTGGACCGCCAGGTGCAGTCAAAAAGAAAAATGCTGCTGGAAATCGAGAAAGAAAATATAATGACCATTGCATCCGCTTTACGTTCGGTGCCTAAAAAGGTGGAAAAAAAGAAAAATCCTCTGATGGAGGCATTGAATGGTTCATGACGGAAAAGCTTATCAGTATGCGACTTGGTGTGTCAATGAAACGGATGGTAAGGTACCGAAGTATGTAAAAAAGCAGGCAAGGGACTGGATTAACATTGCAGACGGCAACGATCCGGATGCTTATGTCGATGAAGAATCATATGAGAAAATATGCAGGTTAACAAAAATCATGATCCACCCGGACCTTAGATGCAGCATTTTCGATGGGCTGGAAGATTACGCATGGCTGTTTATTACCGCAACTCTTTGTACAAAGCTGAGAAATTCTGAATTTGAATCCCGTTTTTATGTTACTGCATTGCTAGAAATTGCAAGAAAGAACTTCAAGACCTTTACCAGCGCAGTGATCTTTATTATATTGATGCTTACAGAACCGGATTTTTCCCGGTTTTTTTCTGTTGCGCCGGATTTATCACTTTCCAGTGAGTTGCAAAAAGCGATTCGCAAAATTATAAAAGTATCACCGGCACTATACGATGAAGATGAATCCGCATTTAAGCTTTTGAGAAGTCAGATAATTTGTACTTTGAATGAAAATGAATACACTCCGCTTGCATATAGCAAGGACGGCATGGATGGAAAGCTTGCAAATACATTCCTGGCGGATGAAGCAGGCGCACTAGATGAATACCCGGTTGAGGCTATGAGGTCTTCGCAGATCACGTTATTCAATAAACTTGGAATTATCATTTCAACCCAATATCCAAATGATAACAATGTGTTGATAGATGAAATTGACTTGGCAAAGAAAACACTGGACGGTCTGACGGATGACCGGCGATATTTTTCGCTGTTATACGAACCGGATCAGGAGTTACAGACCGGGGACACGTGGAAAACGGATGACCGGGTGATCTATCAGAGTAACCCGGTAGCCGTAGCGCATGAATATATTTTTAAAGAAATCAAGAAAAAAAGGACCTTAGCGGTTCTTTACGAAAATAAAAGAGAAAATTACTTATGTAAGCACAGCAACATTCTGTACAAAGGGCTTGGAACCGAAGGTTATATTGATGTACAGAAAGTAAAAGAGTGCAGGATAGAACAAAACTTAGAATTTTGGAAAGGTCGCCGCGTATGGCTGGGAGTTGACCTTTCTATGACGGATGATAATACAGCGGTTGCTATGGTAACAGAGGAGGATGGGGTTATTTATGCAAAGGTCTTTGGATTTTTGCCGGCTGACAAGATTGAATATAAGTCAAACAAAGAGCATGTTGATTATAAAAAAATGATCAGAAATGGATATTGTTATGCCTGCGGAGAAGAAGTTATTGATTATGGAGAAATTGAAAAATTCATCCTGAATATCGAAAAGAAATTTGATGTTGAAATTGTCCAAATTGGCTATGACAAGTGGAATGCGCTTGCAACGGTGCAAAAACTTGAAGCGGAAGGATTTGAATGTGTCGACATTAAACAGCATAGTTCTGTACTTCATATGCCTACGAAATTGCTGAAGGAAAAAATCCTTCAGCATGAATTTCAGTATGAAAGTAATCGCTTACTTGAAATTAATTTTCAAAATGCCAGGTGCACGGAGGACACAAATTTAAATAAATATGTGAATAAGAAAAAATCAAGTGGAAAAGTCGATATGGTAATTTCCCTTATCAATGCAATCTACTTAATTCAGCAGGATATGTTGTATGGAAATGATGGGTTTATATGTCAGATGGCATAAAGGAGGTATAAAAGGAAGTTTTTTAAAAGAAAGGAACGGGCGGAGCCTGCAGTTAAAGAAACACCGGAAATGAACGAAGCTCTGTTAAGAGCCTTTATCTATGGTGTTGAAATGGATCGGGAAAAAGCGATGAATATTCCATCCCTTGCGGGGGCAATTCTTAAAATAGCGGATACAGTGGCGGCAATCCCTATAAAGCTTTATAAAAGGAACGGTGATAAAAATGAAGTGGTAGAGGACGAAAGAACGGTTCTTTTAAATGAAGATACCGGGGATACGTTGGACGGCTACCAGTTCAAACATGCACTAATCATGGATTATTTTCTTGGAAAAGGCGGTTACGCCTATATAAATAAAAATGGAAGGAAGATAGAAAGCCTGCATTATGTAAAAGAAAGTAATATTTCATTCCAGGAAAACACGGATGTTATTTTCAAGGATTATCAGATCATGGTACAGGGAAATACATATGATCCGGAAGACTGGATTCGATTGCTGAGAAATACAGAAGATGGAATTAGGGGAAAAAGTATCATAGAAGAAAATAAGGAACTGCTGTCAGTTGCCTGGGCTGCTCTAAGATTTGAGAGAAATCTTACATCAAAAGGTGGGAACAAAAAAGGATTTCTAAAATCAGATCGCCGCCTTAAAAAAGAACAAATCAATTATTTGAAAGAAGCATGGAGAGAGCTTTATTCAAATAATGGAGAAAGTGTCGTGATTTTAAACGATGGTATGGACTTCAAGGAAGCATCGAATACTTCGGTGGAGATGCAGCTCAATGAAAATAAAAAAACAAATGGGATAGAGGCGTGTAAGATTGTCGGAACTCCGCCAGCAATGATTGAAGGAAAAGCCACAGAGCGAGATGAGAAAATTTTTATTAAATATGAGATCAATAACGTCTTAAAAGCTCTGGAAACTGCTATCAACCGGGCGATGCTCCTTGAATCAGAAAAGGGACAATATTACTTTGAGGCAGATACAGATGACCTGAACCGAAGCGATATTGAAAAACGATATGCTGCATACGGAACAGGAATTGAAAAAGGATTCTTACAAGTAGATGAAGTTAGAAAGAAAGAGAAGATGCCGCAGCTGGGAGTTGAGTTTATAAAACTAGGATTAAATGATGGGCTACTTGATCCAGTTGCAAATAAAGTTTATGTATTAAATACCAATAAAACGATTGATCTAAACAAATTAAGAAAGGGGGAAGAAGTAGGAGAATTGAACTTAGAGAACAATCCGTCCTCATTGACGGATACGTCAATGCAGTCGGGAGAGACAGCAGGCCAATCAGGGACCGAAGAACCGGAGAAAAATTTATAGAACAGATTGTCCCCGGAGCTTTCAAAAAAGCATTAGAGCGGGCAGATGATATTGAGATTCTACTAAATCATGATCATTCAAGGAAGCTTGGAAGCACGAAGGAAAATATAAAATTATTTGAGGATAATATTGGACTTCGGGCGATTGCAGAGATCACGGACGCTGAGATCGTGAAAAAAGCAAAAGAAAAGAAACTTCGGGGCTGGTCCTTTGGTTTTGTCGAAAAGAAAGCAAGTGAAGAAGATACAAAAACCGGGGTGAAGCGAAGGTATGTGGAAGAGCTTGAACTAAAAGAAGTTTCCTTGATTGACGAAAGGAAACTTCCGTGTTATGCAGGAACTTCGGTCTATTTGCGGTCGGAAGGGGAAGAAGTGATTGAGGAGCGGGCCGAGGAGACAGAGGCCGTATATGAGGATTTAAGAGCCGGAGAAAAACCGGATCTTTCATCATACAAAAACAGAATTAAAAATTTAGGAGGAAAAATTAAGGAATAAGCAGAGAAGAATTGTAACAACAAAAAAAGAAATCCAGGAAAGAGCAGAAAACATTAAGGGGCTAAAAGAACAGAGGGCCGCCTATCTGGAAGAATTACAAGGGATTGTAGAAACGGCAGAAACCGAAGAGCGCGCCATGAGCCAAGAAGAGCAAGGAAAATTTGACGATCTGGAAAAGAAGATCGCCGGAATTGACGTCACGATCAAGGCAAAAGAAAAAGTCCGTTCGATGTATCCTACAAAAAAAACAGAGCAGCAGGAACAAAAAACAGAAGAACTCAGTGTGGAAGAAAGAGCATTTGTTGATTATCTCAGAGGAAACGCAACCGAAGAGCGTGCAGAAAAACTAACATTTACGGATAACGGGGCAGTCATTCCAAATTCAATTATGAACAAGATAATTGAAAAGGTCGTTGATATCTGCCCGGTATACCAGATGGCAGATCGGTATAATGTAGGCGGAAATATTTCGATTCCATATTATGACGAAGAAACAAGTTCTATTACAATGGCTTATGCGGATGAGTTTACTGAACTGACTTCAAGTTCTGGGTCATTCAAATCCATTGATTTATCCGGATTCTTGGCCGGAGCGCTGACGCTGGTGTCAAAAAAACTGATGAATAACAGCAATTTCAATGTTCTTCAAAAGGTCATTGATTACATGGGTAAAGCGATTGCAAAATTCGTAGAACATGAATGTCTGATTGGAACAGCAGATAAAGCGGCAGGAATGACCGGGGTAAAACAGGTGATAACTGCGGAAGCAGCAAACGCAATCACAGCCGATGAGCTGATTGACGTGCAGGAAGAAGTGCCTGATACATACCAGGGAGACTGCATCTGGATTATGAACAAGACAACAAGAAAAGCCATTCGGAAACTGAAAGACTCTGACGGAAATTATCTATTAAACAGGGATGTATCGGCGAAATGGGGTTATACTTTGCTTGGAAAAGATGTGTATTGCTCTGACAACATGGATAAGATGGAAGCAGGAAAAGAAGCAATCATTTACGGGGATATGAGCGGCCTTGCTGTGAAGGTCACAGAAGAAGCTACAATCGAAGTATTAAGAGAAAAATATGCAACAATGCACGCCGTTGGTGTGGTTGCCTGGATGGAAATTGATACAAAGGTGGCAGACGTGCAGAAGATTGCGAAGCTGAAAATGAAAGCATCATAGGAGGAGTCTATGGAGATTCGAGCACTGAAAAATTTTTGCGGTACAATCACAATGTCAAAAGGAGAAGTTAGAGAGTGTAAAGAGACGGAGGTCGTAAAAGACCTCCTGAAAGTGGGGTACATTGAAAAAGTGAGGAAAACAAAGAATGAAAGCAAATGAACTCACGCCGGAGTACATAGCTGACTACCTAAAAATTGACGATCCCGAAGAAAGCGATTTTAAGGACATTGAAATATTTCATTCCGCTGCAATCGGCTACATAAAAAATCAGACTGGCATTGATGATCAGAAGATCAACTCAAGTGATGATCTGACAGTAGCAATTCTTGTTCTTGTAGAAGATATGTATGATAACCGAAGAATGTATGTTGATAACCAGAACATGAACCGGGTCGTGGAAAATATCATTTATCAATATTCACAAAATTTGATTTAGGAGGCCATGATGAAGCAAATTAATATTGGTAAAATGAACAAAAAAATCTTTATCATATCAAGGGAAGAAATAGAAGATGATATGGGGCAGACGGTCTTTCGGGAAGTAAAAGGGTCGAAAATATGGGCGACTGTCAAATCTATCCGGGGAGGGGAATACTATGAGGCATTAAAAATTATCCCGGAGATCTCCTATGTGATCTATACAAGGTACAGGGAAGACATTAAAACTGATACAATCCTTGAGTATAAGGGGAAAAAATTAGAAGTCAAATATGTTGCGGATCTAGAGGAACAACACCAGATGCTTGAGATTCAGTGTACGGAGTATGTCAAAGAAGGTGATATAAATGATATCTTTTGACTTTGATGGAATTGAAGAGATCGAGGAGCAGTTAGAAGCGGCCGCAAAGAAATTCCCGGATCTTGCTGAAAGTACCTTGAAAAAAGAACAATCTGAATTTAAAAAAGATATGAGACGAGAGACATGGAATAAGGTAAAAAAGGGAACCGGAAATATAGTAAAAGGATTTCGATTTGACAAGATATATCGTTTCAGAGCGAATTTTGAAACAAACTTTCTTGCCGAGGGAGGAAAAAAGAATCCTCATTTTCATTTGATTAACAATGGACACGAGATGGTCACTCCGGTCAGCAGAAAAGGGAAGAAACTCAAAAATGGAGGTCAGACGGTCGGGTTTGTTCCTGGGAAACGGATCAAAGAGCCGGTTATTGCAAAGTGGCATGAAAAACACGCAGAGCGGGCGGAACGGATGCTGAACAGGATATGTGAGGAGGCAAATAAGTGATAGAATTAAAAAGCATAAAGAATGCCTATATCAAGATCCTGAAAACGCAATGTCCGGAAATTAAAAAAATATATTCCATAGAAATAGAAGAAGGATATAAAACCCCTTCTTTTTTTGTGCGTATTATTCCGCTTATTTTCAGAGAAAGAGCAACAATCAGTATTGTAAAATCACAATGCATGATTGAAACAACGTTCTTTCAAAAAGAAAAGAATGAATCTAAACAGCTTGAAATAGCCGAAAAGATCAGAGAGGGGATCGGAGACTATATTGAAGTTTGCGAAGAGAAATTAATGGTCATGGATGCAGAGATAGGATACACCGGGAAAGCGCAGAACATCATGCAATTTGTATTCAATCTTGAATTTTACGAGGATATTCGTCAAATCGCAACAGAACCGAAAATCAAAGATGTAAGAGTAAAGGAGGAAATAACACATGGGAATGCCACAAATTAGCATCAGATTTTCAGAGCTGGCCAAAAGTGTAACAGATAGAGCCGGTTCTAAAAGCGTTGGGTTAATCCTGGCAGCAACACATAAAGAAAAAATTTTAAAACTTGCTCCGGGGGACAAGGTTCCATCGGGAGTAGATAAAAATGCAGTTGAAATGTCTTTAATCGGGGGAGAACAGAAGCCAAAACGAACAGTTATTGTTTTTGCGGGAGAAGGATTTACAGAAATAGACACCGCATTAGAAACGCTGGAAAGTGAGCGAATTGACTATCTTGCGCTTAATGGAACGGCAGAAGGGGTCCCACAAAAAGTTGTGGATTGGGTAAAAGAGCAAAGAGCGCAGGGGAAAAATGTAAAGGCAGTTATGAATTATGCAGCCGATCATGAAGCAGTTATAAATTACTCAACGGAGAAGACGGTAGTCGATGATGCGGAATACACCGCAGATCAATTTTGCCCGCGTATCGCCGGACTCCTAGCAGGAACGCCGATCACAATGTCTGCAACTTACTTTGTTCTTCCGGAAGTACAGGATTGTACAAGAATGAAGAAAGCAGAAATGGACAGTGCAATCAATGAAGGGAAATTGATCCTTTTCTACGATGGAGAAGATATTCGCATTGCAAGGGGCGTAAACTCATTAAAAACAATAACTTCAGATAAGGGAGAACAACAAAAAAAGATTAAAATAATTGACATTACGGACACGATACAGGCAGATATCACACGGACAGTCCGTAATGACTGGATTGGGAAGGTTCCAAATACATACGACAATAAGTGTCTTTTAGTATCGGCGATTCAAAATTATTTGGATGACTTGGTAAAACAGAGTGTTTTATCTTCGGCAGCGGTAGAAATTGACATAGAAGCAAACAAAGAATATTTGGAGGCAGCAGGATATGACACAACGGAAATGTCCAGCGATGACTTGAAGAAAGCAAACACCGGTGACAGTGTCTTCCTGAAGGCAAGTATCGGAATTGTTGACGCAATCGAAGATATTATCATGGAGATCACGATTTAGGAGGTAGAGAAAAAGGGATAGTTACAAAGCAAATCAAGTAATTAACGGAACTTGGGGTGAAGTCTGGTTAAATGAACAATACATGGCTGAAGCGATTGGGCTCGAAGCAAAATATAAGATTACAAAAGCAGATGTAAACCAGACTGGGACTCTTACAAAAGGAAAGAAGATCACGGAGATTGAGGGAACTGGTACATTAAAATTAAATAAAGTTTCCTCGTATATGCTGAAGTTGCTGCTTGAGGATGTAAAACAAGGGAAAATGCCGGATATAACGATCATTTCAAATCTAAAAGATCCGGCCGCTGCTGGAAATGAACGAGTAAAAATAACCGGCGTAAACTTTGATGAATTAACGATAGCGGACTGGGAAGCTGGAAAATTAGGTGAAGAGTCCTATGCATTTACCTTTGAAAATGCAGAATTAATTGACGCGGTATAGGAGGAGATAAAAATGAATTTGATTGATAAATTATTACAGATTGATAAGAAGAAGATAACAGAGAAGAGAGAAAAAACATATGAATCAGGAAGAATGCAAGAACTAACCGGGGATTCAAAAATATTGATTCGAGAGATTGATCCGGAAAGATTATCAGAACTTCAGTGCAGTGCTGTGGACGGAGAGACAGGAACAGCAGATTTTTCAAAAATGTATGGTGTGAATCTTCTTATCACAACGGAAGGAGTTGTGAATCCAGACTTAAGGAATAAAGATCTTCAACAGCATTTTGGAGCAGCAAGCCCTAAGGATTTGGCGAAACTTATTTTTAAAAGTGAGGTTATGGAAATTGCAGATGCAATTTCCGAATTGGGCGCACCAAAGGTTAAGGCGGAAACAATAAAAAACTAATTTACCGAAAAGAAGATATCAGCATGGGGTATCTTCTTTTTCGAGATCATAACATTCTGCCAGAGCAACACATGAAGATGGGTCCAAATCAGCGGCAAGTGGTGTATGGGTATCTGATGAAAGAATGCGAAGAGAGAGAGGAGGCGCAAAAGGAGCAGAGTAATTGATGCGACACTCAGATTAGTCGATAAGTTTTCATCACCATTGTCGAAGGCCGCAAAAAACATGGAGCATCAGACGGGGCTGATGCAGCGGCAGGCAAAACAGATTCAAAAGGCAGGAAAATCAATTCAATCTGTTGGTTCTTCTCTGACCAGAAAAGTCACCATGCCAATCATAGGGGTTGGGGTGGCGAGTGGAAAGATGGCTGACACTTTCCAAAGGAACATGGGGCAGATTAATACCCTGTTAGACAATACGAGCCATTTACAGGGATACAAAGACGCGGTTCTGAGAACATCGAATGATACCGGGCTGGGGCTTGATACAACGGCAAAAGGAATGTATCAAGCGATTTCGAGCCTGGGTGATGGAGGGAAAAAAACAGAAAAGATATTTAATGCCATGGCGAAATCCGCGAAAGCAGGCGGAGCCGAAGTGAAAGACTCTGTATCCCTGATTTCTTCCGGAATGAAAGGGTACAATAGCATTTCAGAAACGACCGCAAAGAAAATTTCTGACCTGGCATTCCAGACGCAAAAGCTTGGAGTGACCACGTTTCCAGAGATGGCGGAAAGTATGCAACCGCTTTTTCCATTAGGAAACAGCTTGAATGTAAGCTACGAAGAACTGTTCGGATCCATGGCGACATTGACCGGGGTCACAGGAAATACAGCAGAAGTAACCACGCAGATGAAAGGAATCTTCACGGGGCTTTTAAAGCCTACGGAATCCATGCAAAATCTGATGGCCAAATATGGCTATCAAAACGGGCAAGCAATGATCAAGGCGAAGGGTATGAGTGGGGTCCTTCAAATTTTGAAAAAAGAGACAGGCGGACAGTCCGACAAAATGGCAAAACTGTTTGGAAATTCAAGGGCCTTGGTCGGTGCATTGGCCCTGACTGGTTCCCAATATGATACCTTCAATCAGAAGACAAAGAAGATGAAGGATTCAACGGGATCCACAGAGAAAGCATTAAAAGCAATTCAAACGCCGCTGAGCAAGATCAGAAAGTCTGTCAATATTGCAAAGAATGGAATGACGGTTTTCGGGGAGGCTGTCTTAAAAGTAGTTGTTCCACCAGCGACAAAGCTGGCAAATAAGGTAAAGGATCTATCAGAACGGTTTTCAAAACTGAATCCAAAGACGCAGGAGACGATCGTTAAAGTCGCTATGGTAGCGGCGGCAATCGGGCCAGTGATTTTAATGTTTGGAAAGATGGTTTTTTGGGTAGGGAAATCTTATCTTGCATGGGCACGGTTGCTTAGAAATATCAATAGATTTGGCGGTATTGCCGCAATGATCAAAAGTCCGGCCGGTATTGTGATTATTGCGTTACTGGCAATAGTAACAGCAGCAGTCTTAGTTTATAAAAACTGGGACAAAATCAGCACTGGTGCAAAGAAGATGGCCAAATTCGTGATATCGGCCATGAAAAGTGCAGGAATTGACGTAAAGCAATTAGGAAAGACCGTAAAAGCGATAGCCTCTAATATAAATAGTGCATTTAAAACAATCATAAAAATATTGAAGAGTTTACTAAAAGCTCTTGCACCGATAGTGAAGTTTATCGGAGGAACGTTGCTGAAAATCGTGAAGCTGGCAATGAAGTTGATGATCGGATACTTTTCAGGATGGCTGAAATCTACACTGGATATTATCAAAGGTGTCACGAAAGCCTTTTCGGGGATTGTAGATTTTATCTCCGGAGTTTTTACGGGGAATTGGAAAAAGGCTTGGCAGGGCGTTAAGAAAATATTTTCTGGAATTTTTGAGGCGTTGTTAGGAATAGCAAAGCGGCCGCTGAATGGAATTATCGGTCTAGTAAATACCGTCATCGGCGGGCTGAACAAACTGAAGATTAAAATTCCATCATGGGTTCCAGGGAAATACGGAGGGAAAAGCTTTGGAGTGAATATTCCAAAGATCCCGGCGCTTGCAAAAGGCACTCAAAATTGGAAAGGCGGTATCGCACAGATTAACGAGAAGGGTGGAGAGATCGTTGATCTGCCAAAAGGTGCAAAGGTTTGGCCGCACGATAAAAGCATACAAAAAGCCAAAGAAGAAGGAAAGAAATCAATCGTAATTCAAAAATTAGCCGATCAGATTATCATTAGGGAAGATAAAGATATTGACCGTATTGTGGATGCGATTGTAAAGAAACTATTAAAAGTTGTAGTGTGAGGAGGAAGAAAGGGAATTTTGGTTAAACAATGGAAGTGATAAAATCAGGCTTGCAGTGATCCCGTCTTCTTATAAAATCTCAGACGGACAAAACAATACAAGCGTAAACGTACATCGAAAAGGGGAAGTAAATCTGCTTGGAGAAAAGGCACTGAGAACAGTTGAAATCAGTGCCTTTTTCCCAGCACAGGAATATGATTTCTGTCAATATAAAGGATTTAATACAGATCCATGGCATTATGTAAAAAAGATAAAGTCTTGGAAAGATGGAAAAGTTACACCACAACTTATGATTACCGGAAAACCAAATATTAATATGACGGTAAGCATTGAGAGCTTTGAATATGGGCAAGATGATGGAACCGAAGATGTCAGTTTTGCGCTCAGTTTAAAAGAGTATGTGGTAGTCAAATATACAGTACAGCCCAAAAAGACAAATACAAAGTCAGGGAAAAAAGTAAAAAAGAAAAGTAAGACAAAAAAGAGATCGAGCAAGAAAACAAAAACATCAACATATAAGGTGAAAAAAGGAGATACTCTATGGGGTATTGCAAAGAAGAAAACGGGAAAATCATCGAACTGGAAAAGAATCTACAAGAAAAACAAAACGATCATTGAAAAAACTGCAAAAAAACACGGGAGGAAGTCGTCCAGTAACGGACATTGGATCTACCCCGGAACAAAGCTGGTGATAGAAAAATGAGCCTAAAAGTTAAGTGGAAAAACAATGACATTACAGACATTACATCGAACTATTCTTGGTCAGGAAGCAGTTATCAGGCAGCAAGGACTTTTGAATTTGGACTATTAAATCCGGCCGGTGATCAGAATTTTAAAATTCCTGATATAAAAGTCGGAGATATTGTTTGTTTTTACGATGGAGATGATAAGTTATTTCACGGAAAGGTGACAACCAGAACCAGGACCGGAGAAGCAGGAAATACAACCATCACCTGCAATGACTTTATGATTCATTTGTTAAGAAGCAAAGGAACGTACAAATTTAAAAAGAAAAAACCGGAGCAGATCGTGAAACTGATCTGCAAAGACCTGAAGATTAAGACAACAAGCCTAGCGAAAACTGGGGTAAAAATATCAAAAATCTTCTTTCAAGAAAAAGAATACTACAACATGATCCTGGCAGTTTACACAAAGGCATACCGAAAAAAAGGGAAGAAATATATGCCGGTTATGGTAGGGGATAAGCTTTCTGTAATAGAAAAGGGAAAACTACTTAAAATTGAATTGAATCAGGGAGAGGGAATCACAGAATCGGAGTTTCAGGAGACAAGCGATTCTGTGATCAATAAAGTCGCAATATATAATGAAAAGAATAAGAAGATTGGCACGGTAACAAACAAGAAATGGATGAAAACGTATGGAACCTTTCAGGAGGCGATTACGGTTGACAAAGGCAGCGGGAAAAAAGAAGCAAAGAACACACTAACAGGAATAGAAAAAAGTGCGTCCATTACTGCGATTGGTGACATCCGGTGTATCTCAGGATATGGATTAAAAATACATGATGATGATTCCGGACTGACCGGAAAATTTTACATCGAAAATGACTCCCATACCTGGGAAAACGGCACGCACATGATGACTTTAGAACTTGCATTTAAAAACGTCATGGATACCCAGGATGGTGATACGGAAGATAATAAGACAAAGAGCACAGGGATACTGAATGGAAAAAAAGTAAAAGCTTTGTTCACGGCATATTACCCGGCCAACAATAAAATGGAAGGCGGATTTTATGATTGCAAAGGGAAAAAGCTCGATCCATCAAAATATACCTGCGCAGCGCCGAAGTCAATTTCCTACGGAAAACAGATTCAGGTCCTTGGAACGAAAACGTCCAGGGACAAAAAAGTGCATAAGGTCAATGACCGCGGCGGACGGATCAACATTGAAAATGGAGTTTATCACTTTGACTTATTAATGAAGACAAAAGCACAGTGCAATAAATTTGGAAAGCGAAAAGGATACGCAATCATCGGGAATGGAACGGGATTTAAGCAGACAAGTGCATCCGGAGGGAAAGCGGATAAAGTAATCGCTAAAGCAAAAACATATAAAGGGAAAGTAAGATATGTATTTGGTGCTGCAAGCCCACAGAGTGGTAAATCGGATTGTTCTGGATACACGCAATATGTTTTTAAAAAAGCGGCCGGAATCAGTATTGGGAGAACAGCAGAGGCCCAGGCAACTAAAGGAAAGAAGATCTCAAAAAAGAACTTGAAGAAAGGCGATCTGATAATCTTCCAGGGGACCTATAAGGCCGGGGCTTCTCATGTCGGGATCTACCTTGGCAATAAACAGTTTATACACTGTTCAAGTTCCGGAGGGGTGAAGATCAGCAATCTAAACAGCACATATTATGTCAAGCATTGGATGCAGGGAAGGAGGGTGCTGTGAATCAATATGAACAGTTATTAGAGATCATGAAGAAGATGGGAAGCAAAACAAATCCTGAAGAGCTTCAGTTGGCCGAAGCAGTATCTTCAACAGAAATACAAGTCGGAGGGAACAAATTAGATACAGACGACTATAAGATCAACGAAAATATAAAAGATCTGAAAGCTGGGGACTTGGTATTGGTATATAAGATAAGAGATGATCTCTACATAATTATTTGTAAGGTGGTGTGATATGTTTCCATTTGAAGAAGATACAGAAGAAGAGGATATTAACGAAGAAGAAGAGTGGTATCCAAAAGAGTATGAGGTAGATTTTGCGACAGGAAAGCTGACCGGGAAAATTGTTGAAGGATCAAAGGCTATTGCTGCATGGTGCTATCTTGCCTTATTGATTCCTAGATACAAGTATTACCAATATTCATGGGACTATGGAAGCGAATTGAGAGAATTAATTGGATCGAATAATTCGGACGAATACATAGAATCAGAAGTCAATCGTTTTGTAACGGAATGCGTGTCAGAGAATCCTTATGTCAATGGGATTGAGAACATTCAGATAGAAAGGCAGGAAAGCACACTCAAAATTACATTTACGATCATTACGGACTATGGAGAGGAGGAAGTTGATATCAATGTATGAAGAAATGACATTTGAATATATCCTTGAACTTATGATGGAAGATATGCCGGACGGTCTGGATACTTCTGAGGGGAGTTTAATTTACCACGCTTGTTCAAAATGTGCAGCACAGCTGGAAGAAGCGTATCTTCAACTGGCCGCAGTATATGAAAATATTTATCCGGATACGGCCGATCTGGACCACCTTGTATTATTCGGTCAAGAGAAAGGTATCTATATCGAAGAAGCAACAGCAGCAGTTTTCAAAGGGAAATTTAATATTCCGGTAGAAATCGGAAGTGAGTTTTCCGGAGACGATTATGATTATATCGTTACAGAATTGATTGACGATATAACACATACGTACAAGCTGGAATGCGAAGAGACGGGGACGGATCCAAATGGGTGGATGGGAGAATTAACACCACTTGATGATATCGACGGTCTGGAAACAGCCGAGTTGGTTGAACTCATTGAACCTGGAAGAGAAGAGGAGGATGAAGAATCATATCGGATGAGATTACTGGACAGTTTTGAAATTAAACCTTTTGCGGGCAATAAAGCGTATTACATTCAGGAGATAGGAAAGATCGAGGGCGTAGGAGGGGTAAAAGTGTATCGCAGAGAGGGAGGAACTATCCCGGCGTATGTGATTTCTTCTACGTATGAAAGACCAGCTGATGATGTCATACAGCGAGTACAAGAGGCAGTAGATCCATTGCAAAATAATGGAGATGGAATAGGGATTGCTCCGATTGGGCATTCCGTTGTGATAAATGGAGTAATAGAAGAAAAAATTGACGTTAATATGGTATTAATCTTTGACGATGGTTACGCATACGAAGATCTGAAGAGTCAGATCGAGATTGAAATTTCAGAATACTTTCTTGGTCTTAGAAAAGAATGGATAGAAAAAGATAATATTGTGGTAAGGAAAGCAGGAATTGAAAATGCAATATTTAACATTGAAGGAGTCCAAGATGTGACGGAAATAAAATTGAACGATCTCACTGCAAATATAACACTTGATGAAAACGTAATACCTGTTCAGGGGGATATTATATGCAATTAGAATACCCTGAATGCGTGATAGCCATTGATGAGATCAAGGCTGTTTATGACAAAGGTGACATTATAGAAAAAAAGTTGTTTGGACATATAGAAGCGGCTGATAAAGATACGAACATTACAACATCTACGGAAAACGGAATAAAGAGAAGAGAAGAAATCCTAAAAGTGAATCCGAAAGATACGGAATCACTTGAGGACAGAAGGTTCCGTATCTTAATTAAATGGTATGACAGCTATCCATACACATTCCGTGACCTTATTAACCGTATGGATAATCTATTAGGTGAAGGAAATTATACGATTGTTATAGATAATGACACTCAGGAAATGATGTGTCGCTTAGAACTTAAAAAACGAGCAATGTATGATGAGTTTGTAAAATTGCTAGAAACAATCGTGCCTCTTAATATAAAAATGGATATTATGCTTCGGTACCGGCAATGGTTAGAATATAAAAACACAACGTGGAAAGATCTGAAGTTAAAAACATGGTATGAAATGAGAAACGAGGTAAGGTAAATGGCAGAAAAGAAGTATACAGAGAATTTAGGACTTACGCAGCAGGATGAAGAGGACTTTGTAGATGGGGCAGAAATTTCGAGAAGCTTTAGAGTTTTAGATGAAAAGGTATGGAAAAATACAGTTGACATGGATAATGCAAAACAAGAACTGTATAAAAAAATTGGAAACATAGAAACAAATGATTTGTTTGGATACACGCCTGAAACAATTACATATGGGGATAAAGGATATCTTGCGTTTGGATACAAGGATGGAGAAACACAAAGTTTCACATATCTTACATCCACGAACGCAAAAGAGTGGCAAAATGTTGGATACACCGATCGTATTAAACATCTTGAATACTTAGATAGTGGGACATACATTGGAGCAACAAACGCAAATATGATTCACTACTTGTATGGGGAAAGCGGAGAATTTACTCAATTTCCTACGTCACAAAATTGGGAAGTGAATAAAATAAAAGCGTTTGGAAGCCGTGCATTGATTATTGGGAGTAAGATTATTAGGGCATACATGGATTACGCCCTTGATCTTTATACGTTGGGAGTACTCCCGGACGAACCACTAATTGATATTGTAAAAATAAACGATGAGGATAAATTTGTTGGATGTACAGAACACATCGTTTACGAATATCAAAATCTTATTGGAAGCGGTACAGAAACGCAAGAGCTGATCTTTGAGAAAAATGACGAAGTAATCAGCAGCATTTTGTTTAAAGACAATCGTTTATATTACACTACACAATCCGGAAACATATACAGATCAGAGCCTGAGCACTATACCTTAATGGTAAAAGTTGCAGAAGGATTTGAAACAGGGAAAAATAAACTAATACATTACAGTGGGATGTTCTTACTACAAACTGAACACAATGTTTATACATCTACGGATTGTAAAGAATGGAAAACGACACTCACAACAAATAAGAAGTTTAATAACGCAAAATACGTAAATGATAAATTTGCAATTTGCGGGGACGAAGGAGTTAAATTTCTCTCGATTGAAAAAAGTTTGAAAGAACAGGTTAATGAACTAAATTCGGCTTTAGATACGTTAAAACCATCTACAATAGGTTGTTACACAGGATCGGGGACCGTCTCAACCCCGCTGATAGCAGGGACATGGAATACATGGATTGATGCCCCAGCAATAGGAAAAACGCCACTTGCGGTGATCGCGGCATGGAGTAATACAAACGTAGTATTGCAGTTGCGTTATCAGAGCGGATCTATCCAGATTTTGCCTCAGGCTGCGGTAAACAATATTACTATTCAGTATGCTATTTTATATTTTAATTAACTAACTCAGAATTTAGTTCAGGACCAATCTGGTCTTTTTTTGTTTGCGACATCGCAAGGAGGAGAAAAGAATATGGAGATACGAGCAGGACCAAGAGCATTAGAAACTATTAATACTTAGAGCTATGGCTCTTTTTTTATTGGGAGAACCACTATGGATTTAGAACATGAACAGAGGCTAACAAAAGTAGAGGAACGCTCAAAAAGCAATCAGCATCGCATAGAAGAATTGGAGAATTTAACTTTAGAAATTCATACAATGTCAAAATCCATGGTAGTTCTATGTGAGCAAATGAAAGCAACAAGTATTAACGTTGAGACCTTAAAGGATAAGGTGGAAATATTAGAGCAGGAACCGGCGAAAAACTGGAACGATGCAAAGAGGACAATATTTAATACGGTCCTTGGTGCTATTGCAGGAGCAATGGGCACAGGATTACTCGCATTGTTGGCCCAGTATATAAAATAGGAAGGAAAAAATATTATGATGAATTGGAAATTGAGATTTAAGAATAAGACGACATTGGCGGCCCTGGTGGCAGCAGGTATAACATTCGTATATCAGATTTGTGCTATTCTTGGGATTACACCTAAAATTGCACAAGGAGAACTAACACAGCTTTTGGGAATTATATTGAATATCTTAGCGGCCTTTGGAATCTTAGTAGATCCTACCACTCCAGGAGCGGGAGACTCTGATACTGCAAAGGGATATGCCATTCCGGGAGCACCAGCAGCAGAAGAATATAAAGAACCGGAAGATCTGGAAGAGGAAGAAATAGAGGAGGATGAATAAATGAGTACATATAATATTCATGGGGGCCATAACCCGGAAGGAAAAGTGGCTTGTGGGGCTTCAGGCTTCTTAGATGAATCCAGGGAAGACCGCCTAATCTGTAAGGAAGTTGTTCGGCTTTTGAAGTTGGACGGACATAAAGCCTATAATTGCACATGCAATAATGGGAAGAATCAAGGAGATGTCCTAAAAAAGATTGTAGCAAAGTGTAATAAAAGAAATGCCACTTTAGATGTTTCTATACACTTAAACTCTGGGAGGAACGACAGAAAAGGTGATGGGAAGATTGCAGGAGTAGAAGTTCTCTGTACATCGGCATCCGGTATAAAGAAAGATGCAGCGAGCAGGATCAGAAAAAACATGAAGAAATTAGGTTTTACAGATCGAGGAACGAAAAAAACTGGAAGTCTCTATTTTCTTAATCATACAAAAAATAAAGCAATTCTCGTAGAAGCGTGTTTTGTCGATGATAAAGACGACTATGAACTCTACAAAAAAGTAGGGTACAAGGCAGTGGCAAAGGCCATAGCCGAAGGGATTGTCGGGAAGAGCATTACAGAGAAGAAAAAAGCAGCGGAAAAGAAACCGCCTTACACGATCGTGAAAAAGACCTCTAGCAAGGCAGCCGTGAAGTGGTTACAGGGCAAACTAAACTCTTGCTACACTGGAAAACTCGCAGACTTGTCTGTGGACGGTCTGTGGGGGACAAAGACGCAGGCAATGTTAGAAGCATACTGGAAACAACTCGGTTGGCGTAAAGGCAGATACGCAGGAAAGAAAACCTGTGAGGCATTGTTCAAAAATCGAAAAAAATAGTAGAAGAAAGAAGCCTCGGTTCATTCCGGGGCTTCTTTCTCAATCTTTTTTACTGAAACAGAAAAACAATGAGTAGAAAATTCTCTGTTACAGGCTGGACAATGATAAGTTTCGTGATCATTGTTGCCAAGTGCCTTGCAAATGGTTGCTGTAAATGTACATCCACAAGAGCAAGATACCTGTTCATACTCATAATCAAATGGAGACTGTTGGTCAATAAGATAATCACCCCAATAAGACACTTTATCACCTACCTTTCAACATGAGTATAATCTATTGTATAAAATAAAGATAGAACCATATGGTCCTATTTATTAGGGGAATATGGTCCTAGCATTAACAAGTGATCTGGCATCCTTTATTTTTCAATTTTTAATCCTGCAAGGCTGACCAATTCGAGAATAGAAGACTTTGAGACCTTTCTGCCTTTATATTCAACAAGTTCATCCATTTCGCCGGTAAAGATGTCCGCCGGAGTGTACTTTTTTAAAATAATTTTATCTTCGTCAACAAACATCTCAAGGGGATCTCTATCATTCACATCCAAATTACGCCTCAATTCAATCGGTAAAGTTATACGTCCAAGCTCATCCAGTTTTCTTACAATTCCTGTACTTCTCATTTTTGTTCCCTCCTATGTAATTAATTTACTCTATTATATCATGCGATTGAAATAAATTACCAGTGGAAAAATAAGGGGAGACTAATTATAGATATTGATATTTATTAGTAGATAATTCGAGATTTTCGAGCAGTTCGGCGCAATTATCCTTAATATACCAAGCATCTTTCTTCCTAATATGCCAAACAGTATATGTGCGATATGTGCCAAACTTATTTACTAAAACCCGGATTTTGTATTCTACATAAGAATACTTGCGCCCTGAATTATCGGAATATTCTCCCTGTTTAAGAAATAGCATTTCTATAATGTTAAATTTTTTTGTTCCAGAGATAGCGCAAATCTGAAAACTTTTTCTATTGTCAGCCATACTAATTAATTTCATAGAATCTCCTTTCTTTAAGAACGTTTGTTTGGTTTAGATTATATAACAATAATATAAAAAAGTAAACATATGTTTGCTGGAAAAAGCATGACACATAATGGAAATGATAAAAGTATAGATGGACAGTTAAAAACATGATATAATGGGTATAAGAAAAGAGCGGTGACAGGACCGCCCTTCTCTTGTTCGTATGTAGCCGGTGCAATGCCGGCTATTTTTATTGCTGTTTTTCAGCCTCTTTGATTACCTTTTCGATAATCTCTTTTGCCTTTTCTGTATTCCCGGTCTCCATAAGAGCCTGTATGGAATACAAAAGCGTAAGAAGTTCAAGTCTTGTCATTTCCTCCATCTTGTCCTCCTCTCTCCGCCTGTCCGGTGATTCGTTAAAGCTATTCTTTAACTATCTTTATTGTAACATATGTGTACACATATATCAAGTGTTTTCTTTAATCTTTTCAAAGATGGTTTCTTTAATAAAACCATTTACGCTCTTCCCGTGCTCATCAGCGTATTTTTTGATAGCTTCATACTGGGACATTTGCACATCTAATGGTATACGTTTAATTTTACTATCTTTATATTTTTTACTTGCTTTATATCCGCTTTCGGAATATGCCATTATCTCACATCCTTTCATTTCCATTATATCATTATAAAAAGAATACGTACACATACAAGATTGACGAATATATGTGTACATATTTGTGTGTTTTACCTATTGATATATGTGTACGCATATGGTATTCTAATACTGCAATAGGAAATGCATAAACAAAAGATACAATTTGTGATAAAATGAATAAAAAGCGGAGGTAGGAAAAATGAATAAGGCAGTAAAAAAAGCAATGGAAATGGACGAATTTAATAATGATCTTCCAGATGTAGAAGCGGGGGGGGCAATAGAACTTTCGGAAATTTGGGATGGAACAGGAGAGATACCAGAGGAATCATTTAGCTATCAGCTTACAGATACTGATTGGATTAATTACTGTTTTGAAATTATTGAGAGAAATGAGGATATGTTAAAAAGCAAGATAAGAATTTTAAATATAGAGTTATTATGAAATTAGGAAAGGATGAGTGATATGCAGGATAAAAAATGTGATACAGAAAAAAAACAAAGAGAAATTTTGAAAACAGAGTGTGAAAAAAAAGGATTGAAAGTATTGAAAGAGCAAAAAAGTATAGAACAAGCGTATGAGGGAATTGTGATTGCTGCATCGAGGGATAGAATTTCAAATGATCCACTTACAACAGCAAGAACAGTATTTACAGATGAAGATTAAGAAATAAATGAAAAAAGGTCCGGCGTGTAGCCGGGCTTTTGCTTATTATAATAGGAAGAAATAAGTTCATACGCTATTGCTATAAGGTCATCCACTCCGGACAGCTTACCCGTTTGCCGTCACAGTATTGTGTCAGGATCGGCTGGCGTACGTTCGGCCGGGACAGATAGCTGGCAAAGATTTCATCTACAATCGTATTGATGGAATCATATGTTGTCTTTCCATTGATCCACTTATGATCATATGCAGTGGAGGAAGTAATCGTAAAGTCGTGTCCTTTGTTTCTGTACCACTCAGTGTAAACTCTGTTGAGAGTAAAGGACATGATTGCCAAAATGTTGGCCTCCAGGGTCGAACGAGGCCATGTTGAGTAAACTTCACAGGCAGCCACATTCTTAATGTAGTCTTTATAGCGCACATAATAGTTTTGGGCAGTCTGGTCAGTAATAGCTCCGTCGTGGACAATGACGAATTCGGGAATCACTACCCGGCTAAGTACGATCTCACCGGATTCATTGACTGGCTTGATCTCATCTTCTGCAATTTTAGGAGGATAATCCCCCCAGAGAGTATGAGGGCCTATGACTATATTATCGAGTGTTGTAGATGCAGTTTCCAGGGGAACCATGGAAACATTTTGGAGACCGTTTGTATCTGCCAGAATCTGAGCTCCCGAGATCGTTACCGGCTCATAGTCGGGCGCCGTCACATGCAGATTATATTCTGAGTATGGCTGATTTTCACTCGGGGAAAGGCTGTATTCCACCGGCGGAGCATCAAGTGCTACCTCTTCGGTCTGTCCGTTCTGATCAGTGGTTACTTCCTCGAGAACCTGATCGGATTCTCCGGTATAGGAGATAGATATAGTAGCATTCCGCACCGGAACATATCCAATGGTAGAGTTTACTTGAATTTTTAAGTTTCCTTTGTCTGCCATTTAAAAAATCCTTTTTCTTTTACTATATGCCGGTGTGATAAAAATATAACCAGAGTCACTTCTGATGTGTGTTTCCTAGATTTAAGAAATATGATAACATTAGAAAAGAATAGGAAGCAAAAAGAGAAAGAGGTAATCATGGATAATCAGGAAGAAAAACAAAAGCACAAGAGACGTATTCGGTACAGCGGGACCCATCCCAGAAATTATAAAGAAAAGTATAAGGAACTTCATCCGGACCAATATCCGGATACGGTTGCAAAAGTCATTCAAAAAGGCAGTACGCCTGCCGGCATGCATATTTCTATCTGCGTAAAAGAAATCCTTGAGTTCCTTCAGATTAAACCGGGACAGACCGGTCTGGATGCCACTCTGGGATATGGAGGTCATACGCAGGAAATGTTGAAATGTCTTGACTCAAAAGGACATTTGTATGCTCTGGATGTGGATGCCATAGAACTTGAGAAAACAAGAAAACGTCTTGAAAAGCTCGGATATGGGCCGGAAATTTTAACGATCCGGCAGATGAATTTTGCGGATATCGACAAAATAGCGGAAGAAGCAGGACCGTTTGACTTTGTTCTGGCAGATTTAGGGGTCTCATCCATGCAGATTGACAATCCGGACAGAGGGTTTTCTTATAAGACAGAGGGGCCGCTGGATCTGCGCCTAAACCCCGAAAAAGGAGTCTCTGCCGCGGAAAGGCTCAGAACCATCACAAGACAGGAGTTACAGGGGATGCTGATGGAAAATTCTGATGAGCCTCATGCTGACGTGATCGCCCGTGCCGTTGTCTCTAAGATAAAAAAGGGAACAGCCATCGATACGACTACAAAACTCCGGAAAGTGATCGAAGAGGCTCTGGAATTTCTGCCGGAGCATGAGAAGAAGGAAGCTGTGAAGAAAACGTGCCAGAGAACATTCCAGGCTTTGCGGATTGATGTAAACAGTGAGTTTGAAGTCCTGTATGAATTTTTAGAAAAACTGCCCAATGTGCTGGCAAAAGGCGGCCGGGCAGCCATCCTGACCTTTCACTCCGGGGAAGACAGGCTGGTTAAAAAATCGTTTAAGCGTCTGCTGCGGGAGGGTGTCTATCAGGAGATATCAACCGATGTGATCCGTCCGTCGGCAGAAGAATGCAGGATGAACAGCCGGGCACGGTCGACAAAGATGAGATGGGCTATAAAAGAATGAGTTATTCACCACTATTTCCGTCGCGCTTTTGAAATGCGCTCCTACAATAGCGGTAAATAACTTTCGAAAAGTGGCACCTCTTTTGACAGAGGCCCTTCTCCAACAGACATTACGTCCATTTTCCACATGATTGGAGTGAGGCATTCTAAGAGCCGAACGGAAATCATGTGGAAAATGTCATAGTTTAATTAGTCAGGAGGTTAAAGAGATGTTTTATAAAGAAAAAGAACTGGAAATGGAAGGTGTGCTTCAGACAGCCAGACAGATGTGTACGGCGGCCAGAACCGCACCGAAAGCAAGGGGACTGGATTTTATCCACACTGCGGTAGTGACAGGGGAGGATCTTAAAAATCTTGCCGATGAGACAGAGCGTCTTGGAAAAGAACAAGGTCAGGATTTCTATGTGAGAGATGCAGATAATCTCCGCAAAAGCCAGGCGGTGGTTTTGATTGGGGTGACTTATCAGCAAAGAGGACTGAATGAGTGCTGTGGTTGGTGTAATCAGACAAACTGCCAGGGCTGCAGGGAGAACCAGAGCGTCTGTGTATTTGATCCGGTGGATCTGGGAATCGCATTGGGATCGGCAGTCAGTGTGGCATCCTTAAACCACGTGGACAATCGGATCATGTTTTCTGTTGGAAAAGGAGCACTATCCTTGGGGATGCTGGGACCGGAAGTGAAGATAATCCTTGGAATTCCGTTGGCTGCTGCGGGAAAAGCGCCATATTTTGACCGTAAATAACGGTGTAGTTTTCCCAACCGGCTAAATTTAAGTGGTCCAAAACGTTGATTTTACAGGGGCTGCAGAGGATTTTTAGGATTAGTTTTGAAAATGGACGGCCGGTTGGGAAAAAAGCTGGAAAACGTTGAATATATCTAGGTTTAGAGATATAATGGAAACTGAAGAATGGCTTAAAAACGTTGGATAAATAAAAACGTTTTAATGTAGATGTGTACGCAGAAATGGCTTAAAATGGTCGTTTCTGCATTTTTTAATAGCGGTAAAAACCCGTCCGAAGTGGTTAATTTGTCGAGTATTTGTCGACAACAATTTTACACATCTCTTTATAATACCACTCCGGTTTCCGGTCCGTGTAGATCCGCTCAGTTATGTCCGTAATGGAGTGCCCGATTATATATTTCAGGGCATATTCGTCTACGTCTGCCTCTTTCGCAACAGTGGCGAACGTATCCCGGGTATCGTGCGGACGGTGCTTTTTATCAAGGCCCAGATCATTAATAATTTTGTGAAACCGGGTTGAATAGATTGCGTATGTAATCGGACGTATCTTACCACGAGAGACCACATTAATTAATCGGTCGCTGCCAAGTTCCTGTGCCTGCTGGTACCTAGCAATAAGAAGCGGTTTTATCCCTGGGTGGATCGGGACATACCGGTCTATTCCTGCGTCTGTCTTGCTGCCGCCTTTCATGCGGTTATTGTTAAGGTCTATGTCCTCTAAGGCAAGCTCACATAATTCGTTGGGCCGCCAACCAGAATAACAAGAAATTATGAGTAGGTCCACGTTCTCCTTGTCCCGATTTTGCCAAAGAGTTTTGCGTTCGGCAGCAGAGAAAGAGAAGTGTGGGTTTTCTGCTTTCGCCGCATCTTTCACAGTCGGCTTGGACAGATTACACTCCCTGGCACAATTCCTGTCTACGATCTCCATTTCTTTTGCATAGTCCAGCATCATAGAAAGCGTAGATTTCATGTTTATCTTTGTTTTTGCAGATGCCTCTTTAGGCTTTCCCTTGTTTTTTCCTCTTGTCTCTATTGCCATTCCATTTTCGATACAATTCTTTATGTCCACAATACGGAGAGATTGCACAGACTTCTTATAAATGGACCGGCAGTAAGAAAATGCACTCTTTGCCCCTCTGGCAGTTACGGGCTCCACCTCTTGCTCATATTCCGCAAACCAGAGCCTGTATAAGGTCTCTACGGTCATATCCTTAGATAAGTCCACCTTGCCCTTGTTATACTTAATAAGAGCCTCCATGGCATCCTCATAGGTAGGAAAATACGCCTCCGGCTTGAGAGGCTTTAGGATCGGTCTATTGTATCTGTCTTTTCCGCAGTTGGCTCTAGCGTAAAAAGGATTTTTCAGATCTGTGTGACGTATTTCTGTTATGCTGCCAAAACCGTTCGGCAATTTACGCCTGCGGTTCGGTTTCGGCTTTTTCCGTGGTGTTTTCTTTAGAGGGTATCCGCAGTGTGGGCAAGTTTCCGCCCGGTCAGATACCTTCCCGGCGCATTCCGGGCAAGTCGTGAGTGCCATTCTATCATCCTCCTTACACAAAATGGGTACAAAAATAACAGCCATCAAGGAACTGATGTTCTTCTTGTGACAGCTGCCCGAAGATGATACAATATTTACGAGTTAGCGTATCTCTTCGGAGTTATGTAGTTGCCGTCCGGTTGCAGCCGGGCGGTTTTTTATATTCTTGTTATAGTCACCATTGATGCTATACCAACAGAATCTAATAAGTATTCTAAATCGTCAGGATAAGCAGAACAGTGTCGTTTAATTTCTTTTTCAATAACTTGTTGTAATGAGTGAACATATTCTTGCTTTTTAAATAAAGATAGTGCATATATTAATGTTCCTAATGAATGGGAATTGTTTATATGATTAAAATTTGGTATCAATTCACTTAATTCCTTTTCCGAATCAGAAGTAACACGAATTATAGATTTTGGAATATGATTATATATTCTGTCTCCATGTGCAGCTAAATTTCTGTATTCAAGACACATAAATAATGTATCTGTAAAAAAATTTTTTAAATGAGTATCAATTAATTCTACCGGGATGCTATATATTTTATGTATTAGTTTTTCTTTTTCATTTGGTTTCAGTAATCTGATAAAATTCACCAAGTCACTCAAATATATACCTTTGAATAAAACCCATGGAGGGACATTCCCGTAAGTATCCATGTGGTATTTAATCGGCTCCTTGCTTGAATGAGCAACCTTGTTAAATTTGTCAAGAATAGAACCAAGTGAAAATCGTTTGTATTTTGTTGAACGATTTTGATAATTAGAAAATTTCAAATATTCACTCTGGGTAGATGAAAATGATTCTGCTATCACGTATGAAGTTGCCGCCCTTAAATGACTTTCCAAATCAAGTAGAGTAACTATTAATTGGTTTCTGATTGAATGGTCTAGGGAATAAAGAGATGCAATTTGCTCAAATGTAATACCATCTCTGTATCGTTCTGTAGAGTTAGTTTTTTCTACATAAAAATCTTTGTAGCCATTGATAATTTCATAATATCCATAAGATTCTAAAATAATTTTTGCATTTTTCTCTGATTTGAACACTAGATTTCTTGATTTTAATAATTCTATCTGTTGCTCAATGGTTGTAAATTCTTGTGGTTTTTTCTCCATATACATTCTCCCAAAACAAAAAGAGTCTCAAAACCGAAGTTCCAAGACCCTTTATTGTGACCGCCCAGCAGTCATTCACTAATTAGCTACATTATATCATATCCAAGAGTCTTGTCAAGTATTCACTTTTTATATAATTTATAGGTTCTGCCGTCCGGTTGCAGCCGGGCGGTTTTTATTAGGTCAAAAGATTCATTATTTCATTCTCTGGTGATATTCCAGCTTTTCTCAACATACGTGCTGCACGTCCTTTAAATCCTGCCTTTGTCCCATCTTGTTCAACTCCTGATTGAATAGCTTCTATGCATATTTCAAAAGCTTCCTTGTATTTTCCTTGCTTTTCATAAAGCATAGATAGTCTTTTGTAGGCTGGAACAGCGAGTGGCGCATCATAATCATTGTATTTTTTTCCTGAGTTATCCATTTTTATAAATTGTTCGATATTTGAAATACATAGTTTAATATATTTAGTAGCACTATCATCATTATAAGATTTTAAATTGTATAGTACAGACCACTGATTTTCAACTTTTTCTAATCCTCTGTAATATTCATTTTGTATTAATAAAAACCTTTTGTCATAAAAACAACTTTCATTTTGCGAGGTATCCATTTGTTTAAGAGTGGGTTCGTTCAAGACTTTAGAATGGATAGCGTCTGAATTAGCTGATTTGTGGTTATTTTTAATTAATTCAACTGCACCTGTTGTTGTTTTGTTGTAAACTTTATTATAAGCTGCTTTTTTAGGATTATTAACAAGTCCCATTCCCTTCTTTCCGTATAACGGATTCATTGCCTTTTTGGCTTTCCTTTTTACTTTTCCGGTAGTTCTAGCTTTTACTCTACTTTTGATATTTGGCTTTCTTATTCCTATTTTCATATTGATTTCCCCGCTAATTTATTTTTAACTTCTTTCATAGCATTATCTTTGGTCTTCATTTATTTTCTTTGCAATTTCATCTCTTATTTTTGTCATACTTTTATCAGAAGAACTCCCAATGGATAAATCTTGAGCGAGTTCTGATATTGTCAATCCTAAGCCGAAAGCATCAGCATCTCCGTCTTCCTTAGACTCCATATTGTCCCAAGTATCGCTTATGTAAGATATCTCTTCGCTTGCTTCTTCTGCGGTCAGATCTGAATCTAAGTATTTATCAAATGTTTCAACAACTTTTAGAGCTGCTTCGTATTGCTGATCCGTTAAATAATCTGGTTTTTTGTGAGACGCACTACAACCAACTAGGACCAGAGAAAATGTTATAACTAATATGGTAGTAAATATTTTTTTCATTGTTGTTCTCCTTGTTGTGAAATTTATAAGCTACATCCCTCATTATTATTAAGTGTATTTATGGCTTTCAGAATACAGGGCATAATTCTGAGGAAATCTCAAAATCATGAGCTTCGCATTCAATCTTATCACAGTCGTCCTTATCGAAATCTTGGTTTAAAATATGCCACACCTCATGTTCATACACTTTTTGCTGCTGCTCCCGATTAAGGTGCGCATTTATAAAAATCGTATATGACCCATC
Source organism: Anaerostipes sp. AF04-45 (assembly GCF_003461725.1). Taxonomy (NCBI): domain Bacteria; kingdom Bacillati; phylum Bacillota; class Clostridia; order Lachnospirales; family Lachnospiraceae; genus Anaerostipes; species Anaerostipes sp. AF04-45. The sequence goes on along the minus strand of NZ_QTXQ01000016.1, from coordinate 8,736 downwards.
CTCATTTCTGTGAATGCTTCCTTTAACACCAAATGGGTTATCTCTAAGGACCACGTTTATCTCTAGTAAATCTTCTGCCATTTAAAACACTTCCTTTTGTTAATCTTCTCCTTTTTCTTGACGTTCTAATTCTCTAATCATGTTGTAATAAGCTTTCAGTCTCTCTGGTGTAGAATCTTTTGCCACGTCAAAAAGCATTCTCAGATCTTTGTTTTCAAAAATATCTTGTGCAATTTCCTTAGTTTCTTCATTAATGTAATATGTCTCCCCACCTTCTTTCTCTTTTCCTGTCATTAAATATTCAAGTGAAACATTGAAATAATTTGCTATCTTTTGAAGCTTATCTTGCTTTGGGTTGGATCTTCCTTTTTTCCAGTCACTTAAAGTTGCGCTTGAAATACCAGTGTCTTTTGACACTTTATAGGCTGTTACATGATGTTCTTCCAATAACTTTTGGAATATCTCATACATAAATATTTCTCCTTTTGGTTACATCACGCAATAACTCGGAAAACCTTAATAAAAACACTTGACTATTATGAAAAACCGTGATATAGTATGTTTATAGCTCGGAAATGAGAGATATAAACTAAGAAAGCCGAGTATTACGGATATGTTAAAAAGTTTCTAATGTGGTAATTAGAATATATCACATTTCCGTAATACTTGCAACTATAAATAAAGAAAGGTGGTGTATAAAATTGTATAAAAAATTCCAAGATTTATTGGTGAAAAATGATACAACTCCTTATAGAGTACACAAAGACACTGGTATTTCTACTGCAACTTTAAGTGACTGGAAAAGAGGAAGATCAACACCTAAAGTAGATAAATTACTTATCTTATCAAATTATTTCAATGTTCCTCTTGAGTATTTTCTTGAGGAAGAAACAACAAAACAATAATAGAACTGATGTTCTTGTTGATCAATGCAAATAAAGTCAGGGGTGAAATATGAAAGATTTAATGATTTTTGAAAATGCTGAGTTCGGGCAGATGCGAACAGTAACGATTGATAATGAACCGTGGTTTGTAGGTAAGGATGTGGCAGAAGCTTTGGGTTATGCTAAACCGACAGATGCAGTACGAAAACGAGTAGATGAAGAAGATAGAGGTATCTCCAAAATGGAGACCCCTTCGGGAACGCAAGACATGACAGTTATAAATGAATCTGGTATGTACTCATTGATACTTGGTAGTAAATTGCCATCAGCTAAAAAGTTCAAGCATTGGGTGACATCAGAGGTTCTCCCATCTCTCCGAAAAACCGGCTCCTATGAAATGAAGAATTACTCGCCGGAGATGAAAGCAATTTTAATGCATGATGAAAAAATCGTGAAGATTGATGGAAGAGTGACAGACCTTGAAAATAACATGGTGATTGATTACGGACAGCAACAAACCTTGAAGAATGAGGTTAACAAGGTTGTAGTTAATGCATTGGGTGGAAAAGAATCAAATGCTTACAAGGAAGTGAGCAAAAAGGTATTTTCCGAGATCAATCATGATATTCAAGAAAAATTCACTGTAAATAGTAGAAACAATGTTCCAAAAAAGAAATTTGATGAGGCGATTGCTTTTGTTAGATCGTGGCAACCAAGCAAAGGAACAAAATGGATGATTGATGGCTGCAATGCGCAGATGTCTTTGTAAATAAAAGGTAGGCGGTATAGAAAATGAATCTACAAAATGAAATACAGCAAATAGAAGAAGCAGAAAAAGGGTGTGAGGTAAAAAAGGCTTTGGCTGGCGCACTAAGGAAGGTAGAAAGAGAATTTAACAAGTCAGAAGAAACCGTATATATACACGAAAGGATTACCAATATCAATGTGCTTGAATATCTCATTAGAAATGCCAGATTTAATTTTTCAATTCTTGAAAATGAACTCGAAAAAGCCACACCGTCAACAGCTATCATTGAGAGTGCGGCTTATCAAATTAGAGATTCATTAAAAAAAGCGGAATCGTTTGAATTTTGCATTGAAGAAAGAAAATGTAGAACCAAAGACTTTTCCGTGAATCCCGTATCTGTTGATATAAAAGAAATTAATCGTCAACTCGCAACAGATTTTGAGAGTACAAGAGTTTGATTGTTTCTTTCATTGAAATTGAAATAGCTGTTTTCAAGACGTTTTCATCCATGAAATTTACTAACAAGGTAAAACCTGGCTCTTCGTTTTTAGATTTGCAATATTCGTTACATTTATTAACAGAATCGTTTTTGATTGCATCGTAGAATGAATAGTCTGAAAACATAGTGTCAACTTTACTATCTATTTCCTTCATTAATTCATCAATAGTCATAATGTTCTCCTTTCTTATGTACTCGGTGCTGCAACACCTGTACTTAAATTATAAGGAGAAAAGGAAATATTTACAAGAGAAATGAGGTGATAAATGTGAGCAATAAACAAGCATTGCGGCTGCTTACATCCTATATAAATATGCCGAAGTTCCCGGCCTGCAACGTACCTGTTGCGTTCGTCGCCAAAGTAATGAAAAAGGACGCTACATTTATTCGGGCTGGGATCGAACAAGGATGGCTGCCCATTGGGTATGCAAAGCCGTCAGAAAAAACCGGAAAGATGAGCTATTACATTAGTCCAAAGCTATTGTGGGAAGTAACAGGGATCTTATATCAACCGGAAAAGGAGGGATGCGATGAGTAAAGCAGAACACTACATGGCAACAGCAATCAACTTCGCTGGCTGTCTGCTGGCCCTGAGCGGATACGATGGCTTGGCTGTGTGTTGCTGGGCGGCAGGAATGGCGTGGGAATCAAACATATAGAACTTAGGAGGATGGAAGATGAAATATAAAGTTGGAGATAAGGTAAGAGTGCGTAAGGATTTCAAAACTTGTGGCACTTATGGCGGGTATTACGTGACAGACAATATGCACAAGCTGGCTGGGAAGACAGTAACTATTTCGGATGTTTATGAATGCAAATATGCGATTTGTGAAGATGACAAGCGCTACTGTTGGACAGACGAAATGTTCGAGCCGTCGGCAAAGGATCTTATAAAGCCAGGAAGTGTTGTAGAACCTCGAATGGGAGGGAAATACCTGTATCTAAACGATGTATTTTTAAGCGAAAACGGAGGTCTGTGCTTAAACGCTCTGGGGCTGGAAGAATATACTGACGACCTGCTCGATAACGACGGAGTATGCAAATATGATATCCAGAAAATCTACAGGACTTCAGGGAGAAAAATGAGGGACCTGTTCACGGATGAATATCTTACCTTGGTATGGAAACGTGAAGAACCAAAAGAAATGACACTTGAAGAAGTAGAGAAAGAGCTGGGCTACCCGATCAAGATCGTCAAAGGAGAATGAGATGCAGAAACTAAAAAAGCCCCTTCGGAGCGGCAACTCCAATGGGGCAAGAACAAATAAAAAATATATTTATACAGTGTTAGTATAGCACAGATCGGAGGATTTAACAATGGCAGAACTTACAGTACAGGTAAAACAGAAGGTTGGGAATATCCAATTCAATTATGAAGAAATAAAAGAAACTCTAGCGGCACAAATGGATCTTTATAAGGATGCGCAGTTTTCCGAAGACACAAAGAAGGACGCTAAAAAAGAGGTTGCGGCACTCCGCAACATGAAAAAGGCCATTGACGAGAAACGGAAAGAAGTAAAAAAACAGTGTCTTGTGCCTTATGAGGATTTTGAAGCTAAGTGCAAGGAGTTACAGGGGCTGATTGACCAGCCGATCAATCTGATCTCCTGCCAGATAACTGCTTTTGAAGAAAAGAGAATCTATAAAAAAAGAGAGAGAATCAAAGAGATTTTTCAGGAGGTTTTTGAGGGATCTGAGATTTCGTTAGAGAAAGTTTACAACCATAAGTGGGAAAACAGCACCTATTCTATTCCAAAGATCCAGAAAGAGATTCAGGACATGGCGGTTAAAATTGCCATGGAAATGAAGACGATTGAATCATTAAGAACGGACTGTACCGAGGATGCAAAGGAAATCTATCTTAATAGTCTTGATCTCACAGAGGCTATTTCTTATGTAAACGAATATGAGGAAACCAAACAGAAGGTACTTGAAAAGGAGAAAGAAAAGCGGACGGCAGTTCCCGAACCAGTCCCGCAAACTGTGAGTGATGCAATAGTGCAGCAGGCCGCAAATAGTGCCGAGGTTCCATTTGTTCAGCCAAATACAAAAAAGGTTGTTTACACCGTTGTTGCTACGGATTCGGAAATTGAACAGATCGAAACTTATTTGAACAGTATAGGAATCTTCTTTGACCGGAGGGAGGTATAAGGATGGCAGAGAAAAAAACAGTCGGTATACAGACAAAACTTCTAATGGTGCAAGCGGATCTGAAAGCTCCGAAAAACCAGTTCAATAAGTTTGGAAACTACCATTACAGAAACTGTGAGGATATCTTAGAAGCGGCAAAGCCATTACTGCAGTCTGTTGGTGCCAATCTTCGGCTGACGGATGATGTTGTGCAGATAGGGGAGCGTTTTTACATAAAGGCTACGGCAGTCTTTACGGATATAGAAAGCGGAGAAACGATTGAAAACTCTGCACTGGCGAGGGAATCTGCTCAGAAAAAAGGAATGGACGAGAGCCAGATCACCGGGGCAACAAGTTCTTACGCAAGAAAATACGCCTTGAACGGTCTTTTCTGCATAGACGATGTAAAAGATGCAGATCACGATGGAGGGGCACAGAAACCACCACAGGGACCGCAGAAAGTAAGCAAAGATATGATAAATACGATCAATGCGGAATTAAAAAGGACGAATATAGCAACCGGAATTATTTTAGAAACCTACAAGGTAAAGAAACTTGCAGATCTGACCATAGAGCAATTTAAAAATTTTATGGGCCGAATGGAGAAAACGCCGGATTATATGCCTCCCAAAGAGGACATACCAGATCCGAAGGAGTAGGTTATGGAGTGTACTGGAAAACTAGGTGGCCTTGGCATAGATTACGTGTCAGGCCGCCAGCGGCTGGAAATTGAATTAAATGAGGATGTGCGGAAAGAGTATGACCGATTGAAAGACAAAGAAAAGTTGTCTGTAAAGATCGTACAGTACAGAGAAAAACGAAGCCTTGACGCAAATGCCTACTATCATGTCTTAGTAGCAAAGATTGCGGATGTTACCGGGCAGAGCAATATTTATGTAAAAAACAAGCTTATATCAGAGTATGGGGAATATGAGCGTTTGAACGGTAACATTGTAACTCTTCCGTTGGATGACGACATAAGCGCATATGACGTTGAGTTCATTCACTTGCAGCCTACGACAGAGACGCATATGAACAGCGCAGGGAAGGTATTCCGGGTAAATCTGGTCATGAGAGGATCGCATACCTATAACACCAAAGAGATGTCCCGGCTGATCGAAGGGACTGTGGAAGAAGCCAAGGCCCTGGGCATAGAGACAAAAACGCCGGAAGAGATTCGGGAAATGGAAGAAAGGTGGAGGATGAAGTTTGAAAAGGATTAAAAGCGTATTTACAGAAGATATGGACCATTGCTACTTTACCGGGGCCGCCCCGGTGGAACGCCACCACATATTCGGCGGAGCAAACAGAAAGCTGTCAGAGAAATATGGTTTTGTCGTCCCTCTCCGGCCGGACCTGCATCCGAACGGGGCCATGGCTACATGGTCAGAAAGTTTAAAGAAATTGGATGACCATTTAAAAGCCCAGGCACAGAAATATTACGAAAGGAACTACGGAACCCGTGAAGACTTCCGTAGGGAGTTTGGAGGCAAGTCATGGCTATGACATACAGAATGACAATCAAAGGCCGTTTAGACGGCCTGAACGATTACACAAAGGCAAACCGAACAAATCAGTATAAAGGAGCCAAAGCTAAGGCAGAGAATGAGAGGATATGTATGGCCTATATCCCAAGGGGACTAAAAGGGAAAAAGATAAATTTCCCGGTCCATATCTCTTTTAAATGGTACGAGAAGAACCGCCGCAGGGACCCGGACAATATAGCTTTTGCTAAAAAATTTATCTTGGACTCCCTGGTAACTGCCGGAATATTTCCGGACGATGGGCAGAAATATATCTCCGGGTTTGATGATGAGTTCTACATAGATAAGCAGGAGCCGAGGATTGAAATACTGATCCAGGAAACGTGAGGTGAGAGAGATTGATACATTTATTAAATTGTACCGAAAATTTACCGAGTGGGAATGGTACAGCGATATAAGTACCAGCCGCCTGTTCCTGCATCTGATCTTGACCGTGAACTGGACGGATAAGAAGTGGCAGGGGATCTGTATAGAGAGGGGTTCCAGGGTTGCATCTTACCAAGTGCTTTCCACGGAAACCGGACTGTCAGTGAAGCAAGTAAGAACAGCAATAAAAAAGTTGCAGAGTACCGGAGAGTTGGCAATCAAAAGTACCAACAAATATAGCGTATTTACGGTAAAAAACTATGATCTGTACCAGGCAAAGGGCAAGCAAGAGGCAGGCGAAAGGCAGGCAGAGGACAAACAAAGGGCAACAACTAAAGAAAGTAAAGAAGGAAAGAAAGAAAAGAATAATAAATATACATGTGCGTTTGACGACTTCTGGAAAAGTTACCCCCGCAAAGTAGATAAGGGTAATGCATATAAAAAGTTTCAGGCGAGACTGAACGAAGGTTATGCAGAAAGAGAACTGATCACGGCATGTGAGAATTATGCGGCAGAGTGTAAGAGGAACAAAACGGAGGCAAGATTCATAAAACATGCATCTACCTTTCTGAGTTCTACCAGACCATTTTTAGATTATCTGCCAAAGAAGGGAGAAAGTGATGACGCTGATGGACAAAATACAGCAGATGACCTTGTCACGAAAGGCATCGACCTCGGAATCGGGGACGACTTCGACGGATTCTAAATGTCAGCAGTGCGGCGGAACCGGATGGATCAGACACCGAGAAGACGGAAAAGAGTATTTCTCCGAGTGTGAGTGCCGGAAGAAGCAGATCGAAGAAAGCCGTCTGAGATTTGCAAACATCCCGGTGACATTTAAGGATATGCGCTTAAAGAACTTTAATATAGCTGCCTACAAGGACGAAAAGAGCAAGGCTACAATTCGGGCCGCCTGCAAGTACATAAAGCAGTATATGAGCTGTTTTGAATCGGAGCACAAGGACGGCATGGGCCTGTATCTCTACTCTGACACAAAGGGCAGCGGGAAAACCCGGATGGCTGCCAGCATCGCAAATGAGCTAGTGGACATGGGATACCAGGTGAAGTTTTCTCTTTCCACGGAAATTATACAGGAGATCAAGCGGACCTGGGACCGGGACAATGATCTTTCTGAAAGCAAGCTGCTTGACCAGCTCCAGGAGACAGACATCCTTGTGATCGACGACTTTGGAACGGAACAGGTAGCAGGATGGATCAACGACAAGTTTTACCAGATCATAAACAATCGGTATGTGGACCATAGAGTAACAATATTTACCAGCAACTATCCGTTAGAGAAGCTTGAATATGATGACCGGATCACGAACCGGATGAAAGAGGTCTCTTATCTGATCGCGTTTCCAGAGGAAAGTGTGCGTGAGAAGATAGCGGCAGAAAAAAACGAAGCCATGCTTCACAGGGTAGCAGGGAGGTGACAACCATGGAGCAATTAAACATGTTTGGTTGCGCTACGGCATACCGGAGCAGCCAGATTACAAAGCAGACCCGGCGGGAATCAAACGGTCTTGTAAAGCGGGATAAAAAAAGAGAGATGATCCTGGAACAGCTTTCCTATGGCCCAGCAACCGCCAGGGAGATCGCAGAGGTGTTATACCGGAAAAAGCGGGTTCTAACACCAGCCAGGGACGAGACGGCCCCACGCCTCACAGAGATGACTCAAGAGGGTATAGTAGAGGTCTGTGGTAAGAAAAAGGATAGCAGAACCGGGAGAAAGGCCGCAGTATACCGGATAGTTAAGGAGAGCGCAAATGTGGAGTAGCAAATACTCAGAGGATATAAAAGAGAAAGTGCTGGAAATGTATCTGCATGGAGAAGCAAATGTAGAGAAAATAAGCAAGAGATATGGTATTCCTGCCTCAACGATCAAAAACTGGATTTCTCTATACTGGGAGGAAGAACAAGCGAGGGCAGAGAGATCAAAGGCCGCAAGCAGAAGAAAACGGCGTTTTGTGAATGGAAAAGAACTTCGTGTTGTCCGGCCCACATCTGGAAGTGCATACATAGATTGGAGGCGTAAATGAATCGGGCAGAAAGAAGGAAATCTGGGATTAAGAAAAAGGTTCCGACCTATAACATGAATACGCAGCAGATAAAAACATTGAAAGAAGATGTAGCCAAAGAAGCAATGGAAAGGGCCTTTATCCTGATGCTGGGCATCCCGGTTATGGCATTGCATGACCAGTTTGGGTTTGGACGCAAGCGAATAGAAAAGTTTGCAGATGCAGTTCTTGAGCTATATGACAGCTTTGAAAAGGGCTATGTTTCATTAGAAGACCTAATACAAACAATCTTTGAAGAAACCGGGGTAAAGATTGAAAAGAAGTAGGTATTTACCCATGTAGGGTCTATATATATCACACAGAAACTTAGAAACCAGTAGGCATCCTGTTTTACAGCCCGCTTCGGCGGGCAGGAAGGAGGGAATATGAAAGAAGTAAATAATTTTGTCGATCACCCTGCACATTACACAAGCGGGGAAATCGAATGTATTGATGCACTAAAGGCAAGCATGTCGCACGCCGAATTTTGCGGCTTCCTAAAGGG
>NZ_QTXQ01000015.1:0-57507 GCF_003461725.1 Anaerostipes sp. AF04-45 | reverse complement strand
TGGCACTAAAATAACGTGCGGTTAGTACCTCCCACATTCTGCCGTCGGACACCAAATTATCGCCTTTGCTTTTTTCTATTCAATAGACTCTATAATTTCCTCCGCTTCTTTTACGGTTAAATCTCCCACAATATTAATATGACATTTTTTAACATATCCCAGAACTGATAGGGAATATTTTCCTTTATAAATATAAAATTCTCCTCCGGCATGCTTCGATACTTTTATTTTCTTTTTCTTTTCTCCAAAGTGTACCCCACCACCTCCAACCTCAGTGCCACTGCAATCTTCAAACATATAATAAAAAGTTTTTCTACCACTTACGTAGGTCGCAAAAGAAGGACCCTCTAATGTACCCAATACCTTTACATAAAGCTTATCTAATTTCCAGTATTTAGGAATCTTTTGTGGATACATTACATTACCATTACTAATTGCTTTTATCTCTTCCCATGAAGAAACATGTTTATCTTTATATTCTCCAACCGTTCCATTTTCCTGAGATGCAACATAATTTATGAGTTCTTCGAGCGTTTGGAATATTGATGGTTCATCAGGATCATGAATATCGTATTCAATCATCGTTGTTTCTTCCTTCATCTGACCCAGATAACAAAAAATTGACTTCCCTGTTATCGCATAACATATCACCTGCGCTGAAAGCATAAATACAAGAACAATTACCGCTGCCTTTGCTGCAATCGAGCAGTACCTCTTCCTTCTTCTTATTTTTAATAAGTTTCTTCTTTCTACATGTCCGCAGTAGAATGCTTCCTTATCAAGTTTACCTTCATCTTTTAAGGGCTCCATACATTCTAATATAAGTTCTATATGCCGTAATTTCTCTTGATCTGATTGGAATTTAAAAAATTCTGTAATCCATTCAAAAGCCCATCTCTTGATTATAAAATCTTTCATCCTTTGTACCTGTTCTATGTTCTGTGAATTTTCTATTTATTGTAACAGATAATTTTATATATGTGAATCATAACCAAGAACCGACGATTTTTACGGATTATTTCTGGGTCTTATTAATATCTGTAATTTTTGACCTTATTTTTTCTTTTACATCCTCTGATAATGTTTCTTCTTCTATATCCTCTGGATGGATTTCCTCTACAAATTTCCCAACTGCTTCCTCTAGTAACTGTTCAAATTCTTTCCTTCTCATTTCGGCTCCTTTCACATGAATTTTAAGGTTACATATCTATATCCCAAAAAAACACGCGAAGGTGTCGTTTAAATTGACTTTATTCAGCCAAACATAATAAGAATAAACAGCTGTTTCCTTGCTTTTTTTCGTATTCTTGCAAGTTTTGATTTTACCGCCTGATCTGTGCTGTCCCTGAATCCCGCAAGCTCATTGATCGTAAATCCTTTCATATAAAAATCATAGAAAAGACGAAATTCGTCTTCCGAGAGTACATTTTTAAGATCCACTTCCAGCAGTCCGCTGTAATCGTCCTCAAACTTTTGGTTTAATGACATTATATTCTCGTCTGTCAGTATCTCGTCTATCCTATTTTTCTTCTCAAACACATGATATGTTTTGTATTTTGCTGTCTGTTTCAGCCATCCGACAGGATTTTCATGTTCTGAAAGACTCTCTATTTTTTCATATGCCGTCAGATATACTTCCTGAAGGACATCATAGGCCTCCTCCCAGTCCCAATAAAAAAACCCCTTCATAAATTTGAGCATCTCTTCATAACTTTCGTCATATAACAAATTAAATGCATTTTCTCTTGATGTATCATCCATATATTAACCCGCTTCTGATTTTTTGTTACAGCATAACAGAAAATTATCTGAAACGCAAAAAGACAGCATATGGCATGGCTCTGAAAGTCATGTTATATACTGTCTTAATCTACTGATCAGCGAACGGCGGATCTCCCGTTCCTGTTACTTATGGACAATCATAGTATTTAGAATTAAGTGTTTACTCTGCTCCCTCTTCCGGCTGAGTTGCGTCTATATCTCCAAGTCTCATGGCCTCATACTGTTCCAAGATCATGGTCTGGATCGTGTTTCTCGTTGCCGAATTGATTGGATGGGCAATGTCACGGTATTCCCCATCGGCAGCTTTGCGGCTTGGCATTGCAATGAACAGGCCCTTTTCTCCTTCGATGACTTTGATATCATGTACTACAAATTCATTATCGATCGTAATAGAAACGACTGCTTTCATTTTCCCTTCTTTTGCTACTTGTCTGATACGTACATCTGTAATTTGCATGTTGTCTTCCTCCTAGTTTTCAAAACTTTAGCTAATGATCTGTTGTGCGGCCGTTTTTACTCTATCACCTTCCCTTTTCAGTGCCGCAAAATATCCCCACTCTCAACACGTTCTGCCCATACTATGACTCCCACTGTAAACATCTATACTCTAAAACAAAGCACCTGCCGCCTTCCAAAATCCAAATTGGAAGCCGATCCTGATGCTTGTGCAGGGATCAACATCGTACATACTATCTTAGATAATGTTTATTATAGCATCTCTTTCGTGAAATGTGAACAAATATTATTATATATTTTCGCTGATATTATTGTATTTTACTATTTAGCGGTACAAAATACGACGATATTTCCATCATTCTGTACACCTTTTTTGCCGAACCCCCCCTGTTTCTCATTTCCTTCCTTGCAACTTATTTTTTTGTGCACTATAATAGAAAAAACACTTTTTTTAAAATCAGAGAAAGGTTAGGAATTCCTATGTATCAAATAGATTTCAAGAAACCAATTCATATTCATTTTATGGGGATCGGCGGCATCAGCATGAGCGGTCTTGCCGAAATCCTTCTCAAAGAAGGATTTACTGTTTCCGGTTCCGACATCCGTTCCTCCGATATCACCGAAAAATTGAGTTCTTTAGGCGCCAAAGTCTTTTTAGGGCAAGTTGCGGAAAATATCACAGATGATATTGACCTGGTGGTATATACTGCGGCCATCCATCCGGAAAATGAAGAATACAAAGCCGCACTGCAGAAAGGCATCCCTCTTATGAAGCGTGCGACTCTGCTCGGACAAATGATGCACAATTATAAAAATGCAGTGGCAGTATCCGGAACCCACGGCAAAACAACCACGACTTCTATGCTCTCACACATCCTGCTGGCCGGAGAGACAGATCCAACCATCACTGTGGGGGGGATTCTGGACATTATTGACGGCAACATCCGCGTCGGCCATTCCAATGTCTTTGTGACAGAGGCCTGTGAGTATACGAACAGCTTTCTCGAATTTTTTCCGAAGATCAGCATTATCTTAAATATAGAAGAAGACCATATGGACTTTTTCCATGATATTAATGAAATCCGTGATTCCTTCAAAAAGTTTGCTCATAAGCTCCCGGAAGACGGCCTGCTCGTCCTGAACGGGGAGATTGATGACATTTCTTATATCGTAGAAGGGCTCAAAGCCAAGTATGTGACCTACGGCATTGATAACGATGAATTTACCTATACGGCTAAAAATATTTCCTATGACTCTATGGGCCATGGACACTTTGACCTGTACAAAGAAGGAACTTTTGTAGATTCCCTGTCATTAAATGTGAACGGCCTGCATAATATTAATAATGCGCTGTCTGCCGCAGCCGTTGCTGATTTCCTCGGGCTCTCCATAGATACCGTAAAAGCCGGTCTCCTGACCTTCTCCGGTGCCAAGCGGAGATTTGAATATAAAGGGACCTGCGGGGGCTTTACCGTCATTGATGACTATGCCCACCACCCTACGGAGATCAAAGCAACATTAAATGCCTGCAAAAATTATCCTCACAAAGAATTGTGGTGCGTCTTCCAGCCGCATACCTATACAAGGACAAATGCCTTTTTAGATGAGTTCGCCGAGGCTCTCAGCCAATGCGATCATGTGATCATTACCGATATCTATGCTGCCCGGGAAAAAGACACCGGCATGGTCCACGCCAGAGACTTAGCAGATAAAATCGAAAAAACCGGTACTGACGTTCGATATATCAAGGATTTTGATGCGATAGAAGAATTTATTTTAAAAAAATGCAAAAAAAATGATTTGTTGATAACTATGGGGGCCGGAAATGTTGATTCTATCGGCAATGAGTTAGTTAAGAAATAGTTATCCACGTTATCCACAGGGTTATACACAATTGTGTATAACTTTCCCTGTGGATTTTTCTTTATTTTTTCCACATCAAGATTTTTAAAGTGAGGCTTGTCTTTCTGCGGATTCCATTTACTTATCCACGTTATCCACAGTTTCCACAATTATTTTGTGGATTACTCTGTGAAAAGAGCTGCTATTTACAATTTATTCGGTCTGCGTTATAGTTCTTTTAGATTAAAGAAAGAGACGTATTGACTAATATTAGGGAGATGGATTTATGAGCAGTATTAACGTAACGACAACATACCCGACAGGGGGAACTTTATTACCGAATGCCTTCGTAGACTACTACATGATCAAAGCCAACGGAGAATATGTGAAGGTTTATATTTACCTCCTGCGCATGGTTTCTAACGGCCAGAAGTTTAATATATCTTGTCTGGCAGATTTGCTGGAACTTACGGAGCGTGATATCTGCCGCGCCCTGAAGTACTGGAAAAAAGAAAATCTCCTGGACCTGGTCATGGATGGCGGAGAGATCCGTTCCATCAAACTGCTCCCCGTTTCCACGGCCCTGACGATTGACGCGGACGATCTCATGGAGCCGGAAAAAGAAAAACCTGCGAAAGTACCGGCAGTGGAACCCGCGGCCGTTGCTCCGGCTGCGAAAGCTAAGGCAGTTCCGGCCCTGAGGACGCTGACTCCGTCACAGCTGGCCCAGAAAAATAAGGACGATAAGTTTTCTTATCTGATCTATATCGCAGAAATGTACATAGGGCGTCCGCTCACCGCCAATGATCTGAATACACTCTCTTACTTCTACGATGACCTTGCGATGTCACCGGAGCTGATCGAACACTTAGTAGATTACTGTGTATCCAACGGCAAGAAAAATTTCCGCTATATGCAGACCGTAGCGATTGCCTGGTATCAGGAGGGCATCCGCACAGCAGACGAGGCCAAGCTTCACTGCCAGAACTATCAGAAAGAGTATTATCAGATCATGCATGCCTTCGGACTGAATAACCAGCCCGCACCGGCTCAGATCGAATATATGAAGCGCTGGCTCAAAACCGACGGTTTTGACTTAAGCATCGTCATTGAAGCATGCAACCGCACGATCCGCTCCATCGGCCAGCCTAAATTTCAGTATACCGACAGTATTCTGAAAAAGTGGAAGGACAACCATGTGGTTTCACTGGATGATGTGAAGAAACTGGAAAGCCGCCCGGGTACTGTATCCAAAGCCGCAGCCCCGCAGCCGAACAACCAGTTCCACAATTTTGAAGAACGTGACTATGACTATGATGAGCTGGAAAAACAGCTTTTTGAAAAGCAGATACACCCTGTAAAGGAGGACTGAGATGTCCCTGACCAATGAACAATATCAGGAAATCATGAGGATGTACGAGGCGAACCGGCTCAGCGGCTACAATCTCTCCAGAGAACGCAAACGTGAGGTCTATGCACAGATTCCTCAGATGAGGGATCTGGACCGGGAGATGGCCCACAACGCTGTTCTCCTGGGAAAAAAGCTGATCGCATCCAAAGATCATAATTCAATGGATATCTGCAGGCAAAAGAATCAGAAGCTGGCTGACCAAAAGCGCCGGCTTCTTTTAGATCACGGATATCCTGAGGATTATCTGGACCCTGTTTATACTTGTCCCGACTGTAAAGATACCGGATATATCGGTACCGAAAAGTGCCATTGTTTCCGTCAGGCTGTGATTCGCCTGATCTATTCTGATTCCAATATGCAGCAAATTCTTGAAAAAGAGAATTTTCATCGTTTCAATGATCAATATTATTCTGATAAACTTCTGGAGGACGGACGTCCTTCTCCGAGACAGAATATTCATGCCGTGCTGAAAAAATGCCGTGATTTCATCGGACATTTTCCTTCCAGGGAAAACCTGCTGCTGCACGGTTCCACCGGCACCGGGAAGACCTTTTTAAGCCATTGTATCGCGAAAGAAATCATGGATAAGGGCTATACCTGTGTCTATGTGACCGCATTTCAGTTGTTTGATATTCTGACTTCCCAGGCATATCAAAAGCGTAAGGATCATCTCCCTATGTCCTACCAGCTTATCTTTCACTGTGACCTACTGGTTATAGATGATCTGGGGACAGAGCTTAACAATGCCTTCATAACTTCCCAGCTGTTTCACTGCCTGAATGAACGGCAGCTGAGCGGTAAATCAACACTTATTTCAACAAACTTATCTATGCGTAATTTAAAAGACCGCTATACGGAACGGATTTTCTCCAGAATTATTGAGAACTATACCATCTGCCAAATATACGGCGAGGATATCCGTTTAAAGAAATCTTTTTCCCGCAAGCCTTGACGGAATCGCTTCGGGAGTGATATAAAAAGAGTGAACAAACTACAAAGGAGATTTATAATGAGACGATCTGACCGAAACTTTAAAACCCTTCCCGACGGCAATCTTGGCATCATCGCTATGGAGAGCTGCAAAAGCCTTGGCAATCTGATTGACAAGTATATTACAGGCTGGCGCGGGGATGAAGCCCCCCGCTATCAGAATATGCCCGGATATGATGAGTATTACAAGGAAAGCTATCTGCTGGATGCCGGCTGTCCCCGCTTCGGCTCCGGAGAAGCAAAAGGAATCATCCGTGAGTCTGTCCGCGGAACCGATTTGTACATTCTCGTTGATGTGCTGAATTACAGCATCAAGTATTCCCTGTGCGGTCATCAGAACTCTATGTCCCCGGATGATCATTTTCAGGATTTAAAAAGGCTCATTGCTGCCAGCGGCAGCAAAGCCAAGAGAATTAGTGTCATCATGCCTTTCCTGTATGAAAGCCGTCAGCACAAAAGAAGCACCAGAGAGTCTCTGGACTGTGCTATGATGCTTCAGGAGCTGATTCATTTAGGAGTACAGAATATCATTACATTTGATGCCCATGACCCTCGTGTACAGAACGCCATTCCAAACAGCGGCTTTGATACAGTACAGCCCACTTACCAGTTTGTAAAGTCTCTGGTTGAGCAGTGTGACGGAGTCAATTTTGACAGCGATCATCTGATGGTCATCAGCCCGGATGAGGGTGCTATGCAGCGCTCCATCTATATGGCCAATGTCCTCGGCGTCGATGTGGGTATGTTCTATAAGCGCAGAGATTATTCTACTATCGTAGACGGCCGCAATCCTATCGTGGCCCATGAATTTTTGGGAGCTTCCCTGGAAGGCAAGGACGTTCTGATCCTGGACGATATGATATCTTCCGGAGAGAGTATGATCGATGTGGCCAAAGAACTGAAAGCCAGAAAAGCGCGGCGTGTATTTTGTCTTTCTACCTTCGGTCTGTTTACAAACGGACTTGATGTCTTCGACAAGGCTGTGGAAGAAGGTATCATAGAAAAGGTTATCACAACCAATCTTACTTACCAGACACCGGAACTGTTGGAGCGTGATTGGTATGTATCTTCAGACGTGAGCAAATATGTGGCTCTGCTGATCGATACGCTGAACCACAACGGGTCTATCAGCGAACTCCTGGACCCAACCGAGCGCATCAAAGAATATTTGGAAAAGAATCATTTATAAACTTATCAGCAGTATAGCAAAAGGCAGCAGACTAATTATTTTAAGTCTGCTGCCTTTGTTTATTTATTCATCATTTCCGGCACCGCGCCGGTCATCACCGGTCTGCTGCTGTGTCGCTGCTGTTGTGGCCTGGGTCGTTGCCTGAGTGGTCGCCTGGGTTGTGGCCTGGGTAGTCGCCTGAGTCGTTGTCTGGGTTGTGCCTTTCGTACTTCCCTTTTCTGTCGTACCTGCTGTTGTCTGGCCTGTAGCCGGCATGTCTGTGCCGCCTCCGCCTTCATAGGAATTCAGCTTTTTGCCTCCTGAAAACTCTTTGTGGAGTTCATTCATAAAATTGCTCCAGATAGTCTTAGGATAACCAGAACCGCTCAGGTTGGCCATTACCCTGCTGTCATCCCTTCCTACCCACACTGCAGTTGTGTAGTAAGGGGTATATCCGCAGAACCAGCCGTCCTTGTTGTCTGTTGTAGTACCTGTTTTTCCCGCGGTATCTACATTGGGAACCTTTGCCCCCCGTCCTGTACCGTTGGTGATAACACTCTTTAAAACGCTGCTCATCATAGAAGCCGTATTGGCTGAGTAAACCGTTCTTTTCTTGGATGGATTGGAGACCACAGTCTCACCGTCAGAGTCCTCAATCTTCACAATACAGGTCGGATCTCTGAACACACCCTGATTGGCAAGTGCCGCATATCCGCTGGCCATCTCCTCAGCCGTAGTTCCATAGGTGAAACCGCCGAGGCAGGTTGTATAATACTTATAGTCATTTTCATCTAGACTCTTAAAGTTCATCTTTTCCAGATACCTGAGAGCGGATTTCGGCCCAATCTCCTCGTAAAGCCTCATCGTAGCCACGTTGCTTGATTTCTCCAATGCACGCCTCAGTGTTATACTTCCTGAATAGGAACCTCCGGAATTCCGGACCCTGTGTTTGTCTTTGGGGTTCATTGGATTGTCATTTACAATAGAACCCGGTCCATATCCCCTCTCCATAGCAGGAGCATAGACAAGGATCGGCTTAATTGCACTTCCCGGCTGTCTCGGACTCTGATAAGCACGATTCAGGCCTAATCCTGCATTTTTCTGATATCTGCCTCCTACGATGGCTGCTACCTTTCCTGTCTCATTGTCAATACAGACGCCGGCGCCCTGGACTTTGTAAACCTTGTTCTTATCCTTCTCCGTATATCCGCTCAGAGCATTGTCGATACTGCTTTGAAGTTCCTTCTGAGCATTCAGGTCAATGGATGTATGAATCTGATATCCTGCACTGTATAAGGTTCTCTTACACTCAGCATAAGACTTATTATATTTTTCATCGTAATCCTGTTTGTCTTCGTCAGAGTCAAACACATAACGGAACTCAAATCCCTGCTTTTCCATCAGTGCCTTTGTAGCACTGTGAATTACATAAGTTTCAATATAATTTCTTTTCTGCTCAGTCTTTTTCTTTTTCAGTGTGATCTTTTCTCTCAGAGCTTCATCTCTCTGAGATTTGGTGATCAGATTCTGCTTATACATATCTTTGAGGATCTTGTCTCGCCTTGTCAATGTCTTTTCTTTATGATGATAGGGTTCATACATGTTCGGCGCATTCGGAACCGCACACAAAAATGCCGCTTCTGACATGGTCAGGTCCTTGGCATCCTTATCAAAATAGCCTTTGCTGGCAGCCTGAATTCCGTAATAGCCATTTGCAAAATAAACGTTGTTCAGGTAAAACTCCATGATCTGGTCCTTGGAATACTCCTTCTCCAGACCCCATGCCACAAACATTTCTTTGACCTTGCGCTGCCAGGAAATCTCCCGAGTCAGGAATACAGTCCTTGCCAGCTGCTGTGTGATCGTGCTTCCTCCCTGAGTAACTTCTCCCTTATTTGTAACAAAGGATACTGCTGCTCTGGCGATACCCCTGAAGTCTACTCCATTATGTTTGTAAAAATTATTGTCCTCCACGGAAATCATTGCCGCTACCGCATAAACCGGCAGATCTTTATACTTCAGATAATAGACATCCTTCTCACCTTTCAGTTTGGTGATCACCTTCCCATTCGTATCATAGACGACACTCGTCTGGGTTGCCTTAAATGTCTGCTCTGAAGTGTTGGCTACCAGATCCTTAGCCTCTGCCCTCAGCTTCATGACTTTCATTCCGATGGTGAACCAGCCGATAACCACCAGAAGAAGAAAAACAATGGAGATCTTTAAAAGAATCTTTCTTTTCTTTTTCTTCTTTTTGGGTTTTTTCTCTTTGGAAATGACTTTTTTTGTCTCTTTTGTTTCTTCAGCCATATTCTCCACCTTTCATTATTCTCTGGTTTCCTCTAAGGAAATCCAGTGGATTTTCTGATTCTTCCGGTCCAGCTGATGAAACAGCTCTTTCTTACATGTAAATAAGATCAGCTGCCTGCCGGAATGCCTGCTCAAATAATCAAGCGCTCTCCGGGTCCTTTCATCATCAAAGTTGCCGAAAATATCATCCATCAGAACCGGAACTGGTTCCTTCGGATATAGAATCTCTCCCGCGGCAAGCCTCACAGCCAGGTAAATCTGCTCTACGGTTCCCGCGCTTAAATACTTCAGATCAATAAACCTGTTTTTATATTTTACCATAAAAGACAGTGATTCATCAATTTTTACTTTTTCGTACACTCCTCCCGTAAGATAACTGACGATCTCACTGACCTTTTTGTTAAACTGTTCTCCGAGATTTTCCCGGAATTCCCCGGCGACATCTAAAACAGCCTGAATGGCCGCATCTGCCTGATTTATATTATATTCTGTACGGTCTGTCTGTTCTTTAAGAATTTGGTAGTCTCTTCTTAATTCTTCCTTAAAGTCCTCCCGTTCTGTCGTTTCCTTCTTTTCTGACTGAACCGAAAGAACCGATAACACCAGAAATACCGCACAGCCTGCAAAGAAGCCCGGATGAACAAAGCCAGCCGCTGCAAATACAGCTGCAGCTGCCAAAAACAACGGGATACTCCGCGGCTTTCGGCCCTGATCACCAGACTCGGGAGCCTTCAAATAACGCTCCCTCTTCTCTGTCAAAAGAATTGATTCCTCTCTGCTTTTTCGTCTCAGCAGACTCTTCTTTTCTTTCAAGGCCTTCAGGGCCAGATCAATTTTTATATCTGCCGTATTACTGCCTGTCAGATTGGATGTATAGTTGGTAAGTTCCATAGAGAGATTTCCTGACGGAGGGATGTCCCCTTCCTGAATACAGAAAGAATCCTTATATGCACCGAGGCTCAGGGTATACAGCTTTGAGAGATCACCTTCTTCACCTGATTCTTTATCATACAGATGAAGAGACTTTTCTCCCGCCCGGAACCTTCTCTCAAGCAGCCAGGCATGTCCGTCCGCTGTAATCTCCATGACGCCTCCGTAATTTCCTCCATAAACCGGCGTATATATAGTATATGCATCAGATCTCGCCGCAATGCCTCTGGATTTTTCCAAACCAAACAGCATATGAACGATAAACTCTTTGATTGTAGTCTTCCCGCTCTCGTTTGGTCCATATACAATATTTAATCCAGGCACAAAGGATAAGTCTTTTCCGCAGAATTTCCCGAAACCGTCGATATAAATATTCCGAATATAAAAAGCAGATCTGCTCTCCCGTTTTTCTGACCGGCGCTTCTTATATAATCCCCTGGATGCCTGCTCAAATGCTTCCCCTGCAAAGTGCGACGCTTCCGGCATCCCCTCAAGGCGGCACAGTACGGCGCCGATAATATTATCTTTGTTGGATTCCAGCAACGATTCTTCTGTACAGCTACCCCTTGTTTTATCAATAATATCCACGATCCTGTATTCTGCTCCGAGCAGATCAAAATCAGGACGAATTTCTGCTCTTTTTGAGCCCTGAAGGAACAGCGTAAACATCTGGTTTTCCCCCAGCAGCTTCATCTCTTCTTCCGCAGCACAGAGAATTTCCTGTTCATCCATATCTTCTGTCAGGTCCACCCGTACTTCCACATAACTTTTTTGATTGATGGGCAGGAAACGGACGACCTTCTTTTCGTCTGTGATTTCTCCCAAAAAGATTCCGCGGCGCCCTGTCTCCGTCCTGTTTAACGGTTCCAGGCTGCCGCCGTAGGCGATCAGATCCTCTGATATCATCTCAGGTCTGTGAATATGGCCTAACGCGGCATAGTCAAATCCTGACCATTTCAGCTTGTGAAAATCTATTGGACTGTGTGTGCCGTCTCCTCCGTGCCCTAACAGAATATGAATCCCTTCTTCTTTCCCGGGCCCTGCCTCATCATATAAAGGCTCTGTAATTTCCCTGCTGTGATAGCTGAGACCGTAGATATAGGTATTCTGTGCCTCTTCGTATACTCTCGTAAGCTCTCTTTCAGTGAACAGATGCACATCAGCCGAAAAACGATATCGCAGATATGCCGATTCTTCGTCAATAAAATCATGATTTCCCGCAATCATAAAAACTTTGGTACATACCAGCTGGGACAAAAAAGAATCCAGCCTGTTTAAATCCCTCAAGGATGGTTTTTTGTGAAAGATATCCCCACACAGAAACAGGAAGTCTGCCTGTTCTTCATTGGCCAGCGCAATGACTTCACTGAGACTCTGCTCAATATCCTTTTTCCGCTCTTCCCCCCATCCCCTCTCTGTTTCCGGACAGGCTCCAAGATGGAGGTCTCCAACGTGTATAAACTTCATGTCTCACCTTCTCTATTTCGCATAGCTGTAAAATACACTGCCTGCCTTTTTAAATTCTCTCTCCATAGAAGACCGTTCCGCCTGAACAGATTCTTCCTTCAGAGGATCAAAATATCTGATCTTTGTATTGTTATAGCTCATGACCAGAATAAATGTGCCGTTGGCTCTTTTTGCAATGATCGGCCTTCCTTTGCTGATGCAGTAGAGGACGTCTTCAAATTTACACCCGGTGTAATCCGCTGCCATTTTATCCATTGAATCATACAGCATGCCGTAAACATCTTTTTTACTCCGCTTCAGCTGACCATAGGTGACATCTTTTCCCTCGGAATCTGTGATCATTTTCACACAGGCAATTCCGGTCTCGTCTTTGGACTCCGCCTTCACCATTGGGATATTTGCCACTTTTCCATAGCTTTTCATGACGCCTTTTTCCCACAGGTACAGCTGGCTTGAATTGACCACCACCCCTGCATTTTTCTGGGCTTCTTTAATTGCTTTTGCCATATCCGTATAAGTGCCCTTCAGTGAACCTCCGGCATAAACATAGGCATTTTTATACCGCTGTTCATTGACCGCAAAGGATACGCCGCACTCTTTCTCAGTCTGGCTGAGCGCAGAAGTCAGATACTTCGGAACGGTCTGTACATATACATAATCAGGGAATGAAAGATATACCTGATTCAGACGGTCGCTTGTGTATCCGTATTCCAATGAAGCTTTATCCTCCGTCTTATCTTTGTAGCGGATATAATCCTCTTTCATGCTTTTGTACCCTGTTCCTGAGCGTCTGGCCGGACTGAGTACGACAACAGTTCCGTCTACCCTTGCGTCCGTAACATAGATTCCGCTCTTTTCAAACTTAGCCTGTTCCTGATTTTTGTCATCGGCAATTGCTACTTTTTTCATTGGAAACTGGATGGAACCGTCTTTTCTTGTCTTCACATCCCCTGCATCTGCAATACCGTACACAAGGTCGTCTTTCACAAAACCAACTGGTTTGATCCGTTCTCCCTTCTCACAGCGGATCTTATGCTCTTTGTTATTTTCCAGATCTATAATCCGTATAGCCGTTTCGTTTTCCGTTATCGCAAGCATTCCGGTTCCGGAGACTGCGACCATGCCGCTGCTGATATTTTTCGCGATGGTCTTTGACTCCCGGCTGTCCAGATCAACTTGATAGTAAGCCCCGTCCAGCTCAAAGTAGAACTTTCCGCTGTCACTCAAGTATGCTCCTTTTTCGATTTCATCTTTTAAATTTTCAAACTGAATCTTCACCGGTATAAAGGCTTTCTCTTCTGTTTTTCCGCTCTCCGCTTCAAATTCATAGACCCCGATACCATTCTTCCCTTCGTGTTCTCCACGGTTCATATATCCATATACAATGAATTTAATGTTACCGCTTTTATCCATCTCCATCACATGGATACCGTGCTGCGGATAATTATTTCGGGAATCTCTGTAATCTTCTCCTACAAAAGAAAACACTCTTGTCATGGAAGCATTTTTATAATCGTAATACCACAACTCATTTTCCTGAACAAATGCCGCTTTCCGCCCGCTGTTCCTGCTGATCAGTTCTTCGGGATTCATCTGCGTGATACCCATGAGTATTCTGTTGTTTGCCCGGTCCAGTGCGTCATAGCGGAAAAATGCATTCTGTGTCCGCTCATAATTGAGCAGATACATCCGGTCTTTGGAATATCTGATGCGAAAGTATTCTTTTACCTGATAATACTGCTTGATCCCTTTACTGTTTTCCGCAGACAAAATAAACCTGTACTCTACCGATGTCACATTAGAGCTGGCCTCTTTGATGACCGGCGCGTACATGCGCTCGGTTTTTGGTTTCAGTGATGCATAGCAGACCGCCTCCTGATTAGAAGAAATATCCACGAAAGAAAGATCATTTGTGATAGTTCCATCCTTTACTTCCAAATATTTTTTTACATATTCTGAGCTTCCCTCTGTTAAAGTCGCATCGTGGAATTCCTCTGCAAACTTCAGACACTCGGCAAAATGCAGATCGGTACCGTAAATAATGCGGGTATAATATGTGATCGTTTGCCCGTCTTCCTCTATCGACAGAGCCAAAAGATATGTTTTCCCCGACTCCAGGCGGCTCTTGACTTTTATGTCCGCTGCCGCTCCGCTTTGTTTCTGCTGAAAAGCCACGACTCCTTTTTCCAGGGCAGAGCGGTTATTCTCTTTATATATTTTATAATCCAGCGCTTCAATAGAGCTGTTTCCGTGTTTCATAAAAACCTGGAATTTATCCTCCTTCATGGGCGTGATGGAATCTCTCATCAAAGATGCGTCCACGGACTCTGTATATCCATGGAGTTCATTGATCTCTTCTCCTCCGGTATTTATGGTCAGCACAGGCAGGGATGCCTGGCTGGTCTCACTGACACCCTGATTATTTTTTCCTATCAAAATATAATTCCATATTCCAAGAGCAAGAATAAAAATCAGTCCAAAGACTGCTGCTGGTATGGCTTTTTCCCGCTTCATAAGATCCTCCTAACATTCTCTCTGTCCTATCTGTATATTTTATCCGTTTTCCTGAGGAAACACAACAAATTTAAGGAAAGTTTAAGAGCAGCAGACTGCTTGACGGTGATAGTAAAAAATTACAAAGACCAAATTATGAATTCAGACTCGGCGCTGATAATCTAAGGCTATTATTTTTTTCAGAAAATGATATAATAACTATAAATAAAAGAGGAGGAAAATTCATATGCCTGATCCCATTGTTTTTGCTGCATAGCAGGGAGCTATTTGCAGCCATGCTGAATAACAGCATGATTTATAACGTTTCACTCTCGACAAATAGCCCTTGCTGTTCCGATTTAATATTTTTATTTTAGGAGAGCAGTATGAGCTATAAGAAAGCAAAACATATACTTCCCCTTGAACTTCTTAAAGAAATCCAAAAATATGTAGAAGGGGAGAGCATTTATATACCAAGAAGATCGGACAGAAAAAAGCCCCGTGGGACTTCTGCCTCATCTCTAAAGTATTTTCAAAAGCGCAATGCACAAATATTTAGTGAGTATCTTGCAGGAGAGAGCCAGGATCTATTATCCGAAAAATATTTTCTGTCTCTGAAAAGCATTCAAAGAATCATCCGGCAGGAGAAAATGATCCATAACATGTAAAGGTGAGCCGATACGGATATAAAAACCGTATTGGCTCATCTTTTTTTCATAAAAAAGGATGAGGTTTGTACTGACGGAAATGAGTGATAGAATTTTTTCAGAATAACTAATTCAGGAGGTGACATTGTGAAGCGAATTTTAGAAAATCCGCCTTTTTTCTTTCCTAATCTAATTTAGAACAGGAAGGAGATTTTATGAAAAATAAGTTTCTCAGAACGGTTGTCTGGGAGGTACAGTACTTAACTCCGCCTCCAGCAGTGCGATACTGCAAAAAATGCGGAAGACAAAAAGAGTTTGTCAGTTCCGGACAGTTTAGGGTTAATGCACAGAGAAAATACCTGGACGTCTGGCTTATTTATAAATGTTCCGGCTGTGAAGCCACATGGAATCTGACTGTCTTATCCAGAATCCATCCAAAAGCAGTGAGCAGAGAACTTCTGGATAAATTCCACGGCAATGATCAAATACTTGCCCATAAATATGCTATGAATACAGATTTGTTGAAACGAAATGGCTGCAAAATCGGTCCATATGATTACAAGATAACCGGATGTGCTGCATTTGACGGACCTGTTAGGCTGCATATCAGAAGTAATGATGCATCAGATGTAAAAGTATCGGTAATACTGCGTGAAAAACTGCAGTTATCCAGAAAAGAATTTGAAGACATGCTTTCAGACGGCAGAATACAAAGCGAGTCAGAAAATGATTTAACAAAGTGCAGGCTAGGGAAGGAGATCCTTTTAGTTATCTCATAAAAATACTCTCTGGATCTCCAAAAATACATAATTTTACATTTTAGTGATTATATTGTAAAATACTAGGTGATATTGAAAAACATTTCCATATATGATAAACTAAAGGAGATAACAAAAGATGAAAAAGTCTAACAATATATCACTTAAAAATGACTATGCTTTCACACATATCATGAAGCAGCCTAAGATACTCCGGGGATTTTTAAGCAGTATCCTGCATATTCCTCCTGAAAAGATCGGGACCATTCATATAAAAGACCGCCACCTTTCCAAAGATCTTCTGGAAGGAAAGCTTTCCATACTTGATTTGTATACCATAGTGGAAGGGACCGGAAAAATTAACATAGAGATGCAGGTACTGCCCTACACACACTGGGACAGAAGATCGCTGTCCTATTTAGCAAAAGTTTACACTCAGGATTTAAAATCAGGAGAAGCTTATACCAACTGTGTTAAGACCATTCATATCAGTATTCTTGGTTTCAATCAGCTGGCTGACACCGATTATTTTTATTCCTCTTTTCATATGAGAGAGGACAGCAGACACAATCTATACAGCGATCAGTGGGAAATACATGTGATAGAGTTACAAAAACTAAATTCTTCACAGGTAAAAAAAGAGCATAAAAAGTTATATCAATCGGCATGTTTTATTTGCGCAGAGGGAGAGGAGGAACGTGCCATGATAGAAAAAGATCCTTATATTGAAGAAGCCATCAGAGAACTTGAATTGCTGGAACGCGATCCTGAACGTATGGACGAATATTTGTTCCGCCAAAAAAATCTTTCAGATTACGTCACCCAAATGGAATACAGCAGAAAAGAAGGAGAATATACCAAAGTAATTGATCTGGTTCAAAAAAAGATGCAGCGAGGAAAAACTGAGGCAGAGATAGCCGATGCCTTAGAGGAAGATCCTCAGACTATCGCCTCCATTTGCCGTATGATCAGACTCTATCCTTCTTCCTCAAAGGAAGAAATTTATAAAGCATGGCAGAACAAACCCGGCACCGACTGACAAAAGATGCCGCAAAACAACTGTACTCCAGCTGTTTTGCGGCATCTCTGTCTTCATACATATGTTTTTTAATCAGAAAACATTCTGCATTTTCTCCTGTAACGGCATCTGCGGTGATAGAGTTCTCCTCCCAGCAGTGTGCATACCATCTGATAAAGAAGGCGGTCTTTTTTAATACAGTCTTCTTTTTCCATTTCCTTGATCTTGTCATAGATATGATCGGCAAGTACAAGAACCCCCGTGCGGTCCAGATACTCGTCAAACATCATACTTCCCTTGTACTCCAGCTGATCGCAGGCATCCTCAATGTACTCAAGTACTTTACCTGCAACCGGTCCATACATCTTCGTAATGTACTGATAATCGTCCTCATCCTGCTCATCCATCATCACCATCGGCTTTCTGGAAAGAGACTCCATATCAAATGTAGGCAGATCACCCAAACCTTCACGATCCATCATTTTCGCTGCTCCTTTTCTCTACTGATAATATACTATGAGAAAGAAGAGAAAAAAGGTACAAAATTTTTAAGTTATCTGCGCATATCCTCCTGTTTAAGGCTGTGAATCTCTTCATTGATGGCCAGCATCTTGCTGTCCAGATAACTGATCATCTCTGCACATTCCCGAAGTTCTGACCGGATATATTCCGGAGCATGTCCGTCATACTTGTAATATATTTTATGTTCCAGGGACGCCCAAAAGTCCATGGCAACCGTGCGGATCTGTATCTCTACCCTTGTTGGAACGACTGTATCTGAGAGAAAGATCGGAACTTTCACAATCATGTGATAACTCCTGTACCCGCTGGGTTTTGGATTGACCATGTAATCT
The DNA here is from genome assembly GCF_003461725.1 of Anaerostipes sp. AF04-45. NCBI lineage: Bacteria > Bacillati > Bacillota > Clostridia > Lachnospirales > Lachnospiraceae > Anaerostipes > Anaerostipes sp. AF04-45. The sequence goes on along the minus strand of NZ_QTXQ01000015.1, from coordinate 39,381 downwards.
TTGGTCTTTACAACTTCAATATCATCCTGATTGGAGATCATATCTACGATCCGGTAAATATCCGGGGTAAAGGAGCAGATAACTCTGATCCCTGCCACATCGTCAATATATCTCTCAATGTTTTCTACGGTAATGTCCTGCCCTTTTTTCATGAGCTTTCGGACAATACTCTCTTCACTTTTCATCCGGGATTCGATATGTTCGATCGGATTATATTTGTGTACAAATTTAAATTCGTCATTTAAAATTTCAAGCTTTGTTCCGATCTCTTTCAGCGCTGACTGATATAACAGCTGCATTTTCCGGTATTCTAAAAAAATATCCTTTACATCAGGTAATTCAATCTTTGCCATAGAATTCACACCTCTTTCTGAATTGTATCGTATCTGGTTCTCCTATGCCTGTCAGTTCTAAAGAATATTTTATCACGAGTACAGAAAGCTTTCAAACTTACAACTGTGAAATTTTTGTAACCAGCTCAGCGCATCAGCATTCCTCCTGTGGCATCAAACGTAATACCGGTAAAATAGGAAGCCCTCTCTGACACAAGGAAGACGGCCGCATTTGCCACTTCTCTAGGATCTGCAATTCTTCCTATGGGTATCTTTTTGTTCTGTTCTTCTTCATCTTTTTTATCTTTAAAAGATTTCATCAGCATGTCCGTCTTCATATATCCCGGAGCAATGGCATTTACAGTAATTCCGTATTCTGCAGTTTCCCTGGCAAGAGATTTCGTAAGCCCGATCAAGCCGGCTTTCGATGATGCATAATGAGAATGATTTCTTTTCGATCCCATGATGCCCGCTTTGGAAACCACATTTAAAATACTTCCCTTTTTTCCTGACTCCGTGAGATGGCAGATCAGCTTTTGAGAAAGCAGAAACGGCACTGTCAGATTCATCTCCAGAACTCTGCGAAAATCTTCTTCCGGCATTTTTGCAGCCATGGAAGTTGTCCAGGAGGCCGCATTGTTCACGAGGATATCTGCGCCCCCAAACTGTTCACAGGCAGCCAAAAACAGTCCTTTCCTGTCGGACTCCTCCATCATATCTCCCTGAAATCCAAAGACCTTTCCGGGACACTCCTGGTTCATTTGGCGGATCAGTGCCTCCGCCTCGTCCTTTCCTGACCGGTAATTCATGACCACATTGGCGCCTTCCTCAGCCAGCACCCGACAGACTGCCCGTCCAAAGCCTTTTGCTCCCCCTGTAACGACTGCCGTCTTTCCCGATAACCCTAACTCCATGTGTACCTCCTTACAACTGCCGATATCTCCGAAACGCCTTTATGCCGTCCCGGAGATATATAATCTGAACTTAATAAGTCATTTACCGCTATTTCCGTCGCGCTTTTGAAATGCATCCCTCCAATAGTGCTAAAAAACTATCGTTGGACAGTTCCATTTGTTTGATGGATACTTATCCAGTAGATATTACGTCCATTTTGACCAGTTTGGAGGCCTTGCATTCGAAGAGATGTTAGTTTTTCTTCTTTCAGAAAAGGCTCGGAGGTGGTGTGCAAAGCACAGTGAGGCTGTCTGAGCGTCAGCGAGTTCCGAACGGGCCACCGCAGAGACTTTACTGAAAGTTAGAAAATCTTACATCTCTGAGACAGCAAGCCGGAAAACTGGTCAAAATGTCATACTTACTCATTTACTCTGAACTTTTTCCAAGGTATATCGAGCATTGATCCATGCTGTAAAACATCATCAATATGTAAAATCAGAGGAAAATCTTCTTTTTTTATCTGATTTTTCTCAGAAAGAATTCTAACAGCTTTCGCCGCCCGCCGGGCGATGACCACTGATTCTAAAGTCACACCTTTGAGTTCTTCCATAGCCTGTTCATATGGCATTCCAGCTCCAAGTCTTTTGCCGATTTCCTTTGAACGGCCGCCCATGACGGTCACATACAGGTCGCCGATTCCGTGAATGGAGTTTTCAACATTTCCTCCCATGTACTGGACAAATTTCATGATCTCATAAGAGCTCTGTCCAAACAGTGCAGACTGCGTGTTGCACATATATTTCTGCTGCTTTTCTTCCAGACCGATGCCAAGGCTGACTCCAAGGGCATATGCATTTTTAAGGGCAACCGCAATTTCCAGCCCGGCCACATCCTGCGTCAAATCAATATGATAATACGGCCTCTCTAAAAGCTTTTTAAAGAACTCAAGGACTTCCATGTTCTTTCCGCAGAATGCGACTCTCGTATCATCATGATCTGCCAGCTCATAGCATCTGCAGGGCCCTCCGATGGCACAAAATTCGTGGCTCTTACCATTCTCTACATTTGATGCAAACAGTTCGGGAAACGTCTTTATCATCCCGTCGTCATATACCTCAACACCCTTAGTCACTGCGATCACCGGTATTTTATCCGGTATCTTTGCCAGGGCATTTTCAATAAACCAATCTACCCCAAAGCTGCTGACTCCCAGAATCACTGCATCACAGCCGTCAAGCGCGGCATCCAGCTCTTCGATCTGAAATGCCTTTACGCCCTCGGGCAGTGTTCTTTTCAGTGTGGGATGGTAACGGTTTGCCTTTACCGAATCAATAATCTCCCTGTCCAGCGGTGTCCCCGTAAGACGCATCTCATTTCCGTTTTCCACAGCAGGAAAGGAAAGGCTTGATGCCATCACTCCTGCTCCAATCACCGTAATCGTACTCATAAGACCCTCCATTTCAAACAACATACATACAATAACTATTGTAACCTATGAAGCAAAGCGCGCCAAGCCCGAAGGAAATTTATTTTAAGGGATAATTGCGTATTTGATGCCTTCCTGCCTGCCGATGCTCTCCAGTGCATCAATGGCTTTTTCTAAAGGATAATGCCCTGTGATGAACAGACTGCCGTCGATCTGCCCGTTGGACAGCAGTTTCAGCGCCAGCTGTACATGATACGGTGTATGATGGTAAACGGCCTTCAGTGTGATCTCCTCATAGTGGAACTTCTGACAGTCCAGGGTGATACTTGTGCCTGCCTTTGTGCCCCCGAATGCAAGAACCGTTCCTCCGGGTCTGACCATATTTACTGCATTTTCCCAGACTTCCGGGAATCCGGTTGCTTCCACGACCACATCGGCTCCTTTTCCGCCGCACAAATCTCTCACTTGATTTATATGTTCTTCCCCAGAGGCATTGACAGTTTTCCATACCCCGAATTTCTCAGACTGCTCCAGGCGGTAATCTGACAAATCTACGGCTATGACTCTGCATCCTTTCAGGCTTAACAGCTTCATAAACATAAGTCCGATGGGTCCTGCTCCGATGACTGCGACGGTGTCTCCCACCTTGGCCGGTATCCGGTCGCTTCCGTGGACCGCGCATGCCAGGGGCTCCAGCAGAGCCGCCTGTTCAAACGGCAGATGATCAGGGACACGGTAGAAATTGTATTTCAGGATGTGCGCCGGTACAGCTACATACTCAGAGTAAGCGCCGTTCAGGTACTGCAGATTTTCACAAAGGCTGTATCTCTTGTTTTTACAATGCTCACACTCAAAACACGGGGCGGTATTGGCTCCCACGATCCGGTCTCCTACCTTGAATTTTGTAACGTCCTTTCCTGCCTCCACAACCACTCCGGAAAACTCATGGCCGAATGTGGAAGGTACAGAAGTGATAATCGTCGGATGTCCTCTCCTGTATGTTTTCAGGTCTGTGCCGCAGGTCAGCGCCGCTTTTACCTGAACCAATACCTCATCATCTTTAATCTGAGGAATATCCGTCTCCTCAAACCTTACATCTCCCGGTGCATAAAACATCTGTGCTTTCATTTTCCCCTGCATGTTACCATCCTCCTAATTCTTATTTCTGTCCATAGTTTTGATCTGTGTCTTCTTTCAGAAATTTACACATCTGATCTTCCAGCGTATTGACATTTCCCATCTGATAAGACAGAAATGCCACCTTCGCGCTCTCTTCCAGTACAATCGCGTCGTTATATGCCTTGTCGATTGTCTCGTCAATACAGATTGCTCCGTGATTTCCCATCAGCACTGCTTTGTCGTCTCCGATTGCCTCTGAGGTCACTTCTGCCAGCTCATCGCTTCCAGGCGGTACAAAAGCGGCACAGCGAATATTTCCGCCTACCAGACCTGCCGCCTCCGAGGTGATGCAAGGCATTCCTCCGTCCACACAGGCCCATGCCGTACAGTAGGTAGAGTGGGTGTGGACCACACCGAACACATCCGGCCGTCTGCGGTACATGGCAGTGTGAAGCGGCATTTCGATGGATGGACGGCGTTCCCCTTCGATAATCTGGTTATCAACACTTACAACCACTATGTCAGAAGGATGAAGGGTCTCATAGGGCATTCCACTGGGGGTGATGCACACATACCCTGTCTCCGGATCCCTCAGGCTGAAATTTCCAAACGTAAGAGGAATCAGCTTTTCCTTCTGTATTTTTAACGCGATCTCGATAACCTTGGTTCTTTCTTGTTCTAATAACATATAGCCTCCTTATGTGAAAAGATTAAAAAATCATCTGGAAAAATTCTGCGATTTTATAAATAATGTACGGTACTAAATGGGCTCCTGTATCCAGGGAAGAAATCGCCTTTGCACCTGCCGGGAACGTAAAGTCTGTGGACTGTGCGATCAATGTGGCAGTTCCTGCTAAGTTGGTAGCAATGTATAAGATTGCAATCATCATCAATGTTCCTGTGATTAGTGAACGGAACAGGTTTCCTTTGGATGCAACGACCGGCCATATCATAAAGAACGGCAGTGTCGCAAGGTCTACCAGCGGCAGCACCCTGTTTCCCGGAAGGATGACTGCCAGCAAAAGAGTGACCGGAATCATGATCAGTGCGGCTGAGATTACCATAGGAGATCCTGTTGCAATGGCTGCATCCATTCCGATGTTGACTTCCTTTCCCGGAAACTTTTTTGCCAGGAATTTCTTAGCGTCTTCGCTTAAAGGCATAAGCCCTTCCATGAGAATCCTCACCATTCTCGGCAGAATGAACATAACCGCAGCCATATTGACTCCAAGGGTTATAATCTTATTTGGCTCGTATCCTGCCAGAGCTCCGAGACCTGCCCCAAGAATCAGGCCTAAAACCATCGGCTCTCCGATAATTCCAAATCTTTTCTGGATCGTCTCTCCATCAAAGTGGATCTTATTGATCCCCGGTATTTTGTCATAAACTTTATCCATTAAGATACAGATAGGCGCCCAGCTCACGGTCTCTGTATGTGGCAGGGAAACTCCCGGAAGACCGAAATATTCCTGTACCCTTGGTGCTGAGTAATCTGCCAGTTTCATAATGATGATAAAGGTGATGCCTGATGCTATAACTCCCGCGATCATGCTTCCTGTCAGAAACTGTACCAGTGCCCCGGTTAAAATGAAGTGCCAGTAGTTCCAAATATCAATGTTCAGTGTCTTTGTTGTGTTCGTAGCAAGCATAATAATATTTAAGACAAAACAGATAAGGAACACAAACGGTACAATTTGTGTGCCGAATGCAATGGACGCGCTGACCGGCCATCCTACGTCGATAACCGATAAATTCATGCCGAACCGCTGTGTCATTGCCTGCGCAGCGGGACTTACAAAGTCCCCCATCAGTCCAATGACGAGGTTAATTCCAATAAATCCGATGCCTATGGTCATGCCGGACCGGAATGCCTTGGAAAATTTCTGTCCCAGGATCAGTCCGAGAATGGTTATGATCAGCGGCATAACCACAGATGAGCCTAAATCTAAGATGTACTGTAAAACACTCATAGTTTTCCTCCCTTTCTTTTTCCTTTACTCCAATGATTTCAAATAGTCTGCGATTTCATCAGCTTTCTCTTCCGCTCCGAACCCGGTGATAAATTCCAGCGTCCGGTAGGTTTTATACTCTTTTAACTCGTTTACCGGAATTTCCGCGGTGTGGATGATCACATCCGGATTAAAAATCTCTGCTCTCCCGACGACTTCAAGTGCTTTGCATTCTGAGATCTCCACTGAGGGTATTCCCCTCTCTGCCAGCAGCCGTTTGCACGTCTCAGATGCCACCGTTGATGTTGCGATTCCCGTCCCGCATGCTGATAAAATTCTGTAAGTCCTCATAATGAATCCTCCTTATTTTTGATGATTTGAATAATTTCCTCCGGATTCCCGGCGTTTACAAGCATTTTCAAAACCTCTGCATCCTGAATTAAAAGAATGGCTCTCTGAAGCACTTCCAAATGCTGTTTTCCTGCGATTGCCAGCATCATGACAAACTTGACCGGGACTTTCACATTTTCTTTTGGATTGGTTCCCATCTGAAAAAAAGATACCGGCTCTTTCAGCACTCCAATGGCGATTCCGGTTGTTTCTACATAACACGGATCTGTGTGCGGTATTGCCACACCGATATCTCCTGCTAAGATTCCCGTGGGATAAACCTTTTCCCTTTCACTTAATGCACTCACATAGCTTTCTTTACAGCAGCCTTCTGAAACTAACACACCTCCTAACTGTTCAAATATCTCCTGTTCATTTTCTGCCATCAAATCTGTCTGTACCAATGTGTCTTTTAAGTTTTCCCAGATCATGATTTCCTCCGATCTCAAGTGTATTGGTCTGTATTTTTGTTAAGTTTATTATAGGCCTCAGAAGACACCCTATAAAGGACAAGAGAAGTCGTTGAAACGAGCACTAAATTGTACTAATCGTAATACATAAACCTGGCATAAGCTTGTTGACTGGCAAAAAAAGAACAGAACCATAAAAAGGTTCTGCTCCTTATCTTATCTGCAGTATTCATCTTCCAGCCTCCGGATTGTCTCAAGCAGCTCCTCCGGAGACTGCTGAGCTTCAATTCGGCTTTTTGCCTCCTCCTGTGAAAACAGACGCACCAGATTATAGATTGCACAGTTAATGCTGTTAGCATTTAAGATGCTCAGGCCTATAATATAACTGACCGGATCATTTTCACTGTTCCCAAATACTACCGGTTTTTTCAGGCTCACCAGACTGGCCGCCTCTCTGACGGCCCCTTTTTCCTGTTCAGCGTGAGGGGCTGCGATACCGGAATAAATCACCACATAGGAACCGTTGACCTTAATATTTTCAACCATAGCTTCTATATACTCATAGGTGACTGCCCCGGATTCATAGAGAAGCCTGCCTGCTGCCCTGACTCCCTCCTCCCAGCTTTGGGCTTCCTGCTTCAGCGCAATCCTGTCTGCCGAGAGCATAGCTCCAAGGGAATTCCTCTCGGCCTTTTTTTGTTTTTTGAGAAATTTTCCTGTCTCTGCCGTCTGGCCTCCGGACCAGTTTTCTCTTAACTTAGTCGCCTTTCTCCGGATTCTGTAAATGTCCTCCTGTTCCAGCAGGGGACTGACCATGAGAATATTTTGTATCTCTCCATCGGGAAATGCCACTGTGGAAATCACCAGCTGATCGTTTATATTGCCCATATCTTTCAGTTCGTGTGAGGATCTCACATCCGTGATTTCAAGTACATCCTCCAGCTGTTTTAGTTTTGCCAGCATAAGCTGGACGGTTCCCCTTCCCATGGCACATACGAGAACTGCTGGTACTTTCCGTTCCCTCATCCGCTCCAGTTTGTCCCGCTCCAGCATAGAGGCAAAATACATGACAAGAAAGGAAACTTCGTCTCTGGGAACTTTCACTCCAAGATAATCCTCCAATGGTTTCAGGCATTCTTCCACCGTACAGAACACTTCGGGATATCCCTTTTCAATCTCTCCCCGAAACGGATTTTCAAGAACCTCCCCTGAAGACATCCGATAGACAGAAGATTTCATGTGATCCACCAGCAGATCGTAAAGTGCAAAATCCAGATAAAAATTAATCCGAAACCTGCTGATGATGCGGTAAATCACCTCCCCGATCAAAACAGGGATCACCAGCTGGTCCACATTATTCGTTCCGCTCTTCAGATAGCTTTTTCTTCTGAGGCAGAATACAAAATTTTCTGCTTCTGCTGCCGGTATATCCAGTGAAAATTCTTCTGCCAGACGGTCCAGTACAGCCCTGCTCAGCGGATATTTTGAGCTCAGGGATGCATTTTCCCAGTCCGGCTGCCGTTCCTGTTCTAATGTTTTTCCTTTTTTTACCCTTTCAGCCAGAATCAGCAGTTCATAGACTGCCACTGAAAAAGAGAAGTCGGAAAGAAAGCAGTCATGCCTCAATTCTTCTTCCCTTAAAACCTTCTGTATCGTTTCATACCGTCCCTGATATTGAATTTCTTTTAGGAGAAGATGTCCGAACACGTGGAACGCACCCATTGCGCCATATTTTTCTTCATCCAGATTCAGCTCAAGGAGCTTCAGCATACCGGAACGTATATCTCCCTCTGAAGCTTCCACTATATATCCTTTTTGTACCTGAGAGACAAGCTTCATATTATGTTTCAAAAACCAGTCTTTCAGGTCATTCAGATCACTGATCACTGTGTTTCTGCTCGTACTGATATACTCTGAAATCCAGGCTGCAGTCACATACTTCTCTTGATTCAAAAGAAGCATCGCAAGGATTGTCTTTCGTTCATTTTTGGACAGGTGATATGTATAAAAATCATTGTTCATAATAAACTTTTGAATCTGTTCCAAAAGCCCTTCTTCCCTGACCTCAAACCTTAAAATTCCCTCTCCGTTTATACTGACCGAAGGCAGTCCGCTTTCATTTAATTCGTCATTCAGCTCTCTGATCTTTTTGCGCACAATCCGCTCAGAAATCTGATATTTTTCAGAAATTTCCGCTAGCTGCAGTCTGCCCCCTGCCAAAAGTTGATTTAATATTTGATTGCTTCTTTTATCCAAATGGATTCCCTCTTTTCAATCTAAATATATAATAAGCCGCTATCTTATCATATATATTATAGGAAATCGAAGTCTATGCATATAGCACAAATACTGGAAGATTTGCCTGCTGCTGATTGTTCTATGCATAAACGCATCTGTGTACATCCCACGGAGCGTTTTTTATTGCTTAGGAAAGACTTTCACGCATTAGCGTGACAAGGTCTTTCCTAAGCAATAAAAAACCAATTCTAAAGCTGTGCTTTAAAATCGGTTTCTAAATTCAAATATTCTATTTTAAAATCCGTGCAGCCTGCGTTGAACTCTCTCCACAGACGTTACCTCCACAGTTAACTCAGCCCAGGCACCCTTACGGCACATGAAAGGTTCTACTTAGTGCTGCTTCGTTCCCGACCTGACACGGTTCATAGATTCTCATTGCGTAAGACCCAAACATCAACGCCACTTATGAAGGGCAGCTCCACAGGGAAAAGCCCGAAACAGGCCATCACCTCTGCTTTAGCGGATTGCAGATACAGGGCACCGCTGCCTCCCCGGCTGCACGGAAGCTTTTTGACGTATTAAGATTATATTATGTGTGCAGATTTGATTATACTAAATATTGTTCACATTCGTCAACTTTTATTTTATTTTCTATTTTATTTTTTACCTTTCAATACTATAATTGATAGAATAAAGGAAGGTGAGCCTATGAATTATCCAATGCATGACGGCACTGCAAAGCTGCTTACAACGGAAGAATATTTTCAAAATTATCCGGACCTGTGCTCTTATCAGCCATTTCTTGACACCGTCAGGAATCATGGCATCAACAGCTGTAAGGCCGATGTTTTTTCAGATTTTATTTCAGGAACGCTCTTAATCCCTGAAAAAAAGAATCCGTCAGAGAAGGAATTCTGCCTGTCTTATTATCTTTCCAAAGACCTTTTGGTACTAATTGAAGATAAAGAACATATAAATGATTTGGAGCTGATCATAAATGAGAGACACATAACCGACGCATCATCACTCCCCCAGTTTCTTGTCCTGCTCGTGGAAGCTCTCATCAAAGATGATATGCTCCTGCTCCAGAATTATGAAACCTGTCTCGCCGAGATTGAGGATGAAATTCTCACAGGAAAAGATATTAAAATAAATCACCGCCTGATCGGTGTGCGCAGAAAGCTTCTCCGCATGAATGCCTATTACCAGCAGCTCAGTAATTTTGGCAGTGAACTGGAAGAAAACTCATCCGGTTTCTTTTCCCAGACAGACGTGCGGCATTTTTCCGTGCTCACCAACCGTGCGGAACGTCTTCTCAATTACACTCAGTTTCTCCGGGAATATGCTCTGCAGATCCGTGAAATGTATCAGTCTCAAGTGGACATTAAGCAGAATGAAACTATGAAAATACTGACCGTAGTTACCACGATCTTTTTTCCTCTTTCCCTGATTACCGGATGGTACGGAATGAATTTCAGAAATATGCCGGAGCTTCATTACCCGTACAGCTATTTTATCCTGATCGGCATCTGTGTTTTGATCTTCACGGCAGAACTATGGTTCTTTAAAAAGAAAAAATGGATTTAAAATACCTATGAGTTTTTCTCCATTATCTCCAGTCGGCTCTGGAAAGGCCTCCTTCCGACAATAGAGAAAAACTATCACAGGTAGCACCTTTTGTCTCTAAACAGCCTGCTCCAGCAGATATTACGTCCATTTTGACCAGTTTGGAGGCCTTACATCTCTAAGACAGCAAGCCGGAAAACTGGTCAAAATGTCAACCCTTTTTTCTCAGCTCCCGGAAAAAATCGCTCATCATATGGCTGCATTCTTCTCTGAGGACTCCCGATTCAATCTCTGCCTGATGGTTGAATTCTTCCCTCTGAAGGATATTGAGAATGGAGCCTGCACATCCCGCTTTAGGGTTCATCGCCCCGATAACAACCTTGGGTATTCTCGCCTGGACTATAGCCCCCGCACACATCTGGCACGGCTCCAGAGTGATATACATCGTACATTCTTCAAGCCGCCAGTCCCCTGTCTTTTTACTGGCTTTCTCAATCGCCAGTAATTCCGCATGGGCCAGTGTTGTCTTTCTCTTATTTCTTTGATTGTAAGCCCTTGCTATGATTTTTCCGTCCAATACTATGACACAGCCGATGGGCACGTCCCCTATAGCTGCCGCTTTCTTTGCCTGTTTTATGGCTTCTTTCATAAATTTTTCATTTTCATTCATTCTGTCTTCCTCCGGTCATATTTTTTAGTCCCTCCTCATAGAATAAATCAAAAAGAGAGTATCACATTGGCTGAATATCAACGAATCGTTTCATATCTATACGAATACAGCAATGGCATGAAAGGCGAAAATGCAGGATTCGCCAAAATTGAGAAGCGTCAAAAACAGCTTCGCTTATACTTCCATGTCAAAACAAATGACGAGGCCTTAACGTACAAAATCTATTTTTACCGGTTCCGCCACGGAACCATGGAAGGCATTTTATTAGATTCCTTCCAGCGCAATGACACCATCATTGAGTTTAAGAATACTTACCCTCTGGTTGTAGATCTGGACCAGGTAGACGGATTTTTGATCTATCACTCCAACAGCCATTTCTTTGGATCAGAGTGGAATGACAAACCGATCACGATACGAAATTTCCTGCCGGCAGAAGACATGTCCAAAAATCCCGAGGCTGACCGGACAGAAAAAGTCAGGAAATCTGATGCTGTTCAGAGAGAAGTGACCAGGGAGTCTCAAGAAACTGGCCGGACAGAAGTCCCTGTTCCTGAAACCCAGGAACCGCCGGAACCTGCTCAGGGAGAAAGCCTTTCCGGCTCCGCACCGGCGGATACAGAACCGTCAGAACCTGCCCAGGAAGATAGTATGCCTGAGTCCCGCCCTGTACAGAATCCTTCTCCATCAGACAAAGAAGTACCAGAGGAAGATGAAGAAGAACCGCCGTCCGGCGCTCCTGATCCTCCTCCTATAGAGGATCCTTTTGACGAACTTCCGCAGGAAATTCCGATTCCTGCCGGGACCCCTGACACAAAATCCACGGTGCCGGAACCGGCGCCCGAACCGGCAGGTCTGCCTCCCCGTGTCTATGTAGAACCGGAAATTCCGGAGTCTGAACCTATGAGCGCAGAATCACTGACCGAAGAGGATACCTCCGAAGAAGAACCTCCAGAAGAAAAAGCTGCCGGACAGCATGAAGAACGTATTGCTGATCCTGATTCAAAGCTGGCAGAATATATTGAAGCCCTCCAACTGGAAAAGAAAGCCAAAGAACAGGGAGTGCCGAACACACCCAGTCTCTTTGACTGGAAGGAGTATCCCACCTTGCCCTTACCTCCTTCTTATATGCTGGATCCTAGCATCAAAATCAAAGTAGAGGATCTTCAAAATATTCCTCATGTGCCGGAAAACATGAAAACCAACGGGTTTCTGCTGCTGAACTACGGAAATTACGGACACCTGATGTTATGTCAGCACAGACAGACAAACAGAATCTATCTGGGAGTTCCGGGTGTTTTTGACAATGAAAAAAATTTCATTGCAAAACTTTTCGGATTCAGGGATTTCTTAACCGTGCCGGAATCCTGTCAAAAGACAGGAAACTTCGGCTACTGGATTCTGTCTCTCTAGCCCTCCAGCAGGTCACTGAGCCTTGCAAACTGTTCAAGGCTCAGTGCCTCACCACGAATCTTCGGCGATAGTCCCATTTTATCCAAAGCGTCTACTACCTGTTCTTTAGAAAAATGGAGTGTACTGCTATTATTAATCCCATTCTGAAGTGTTTTTCTTCTCTGGTTAAAAGAGGCCCTGATAATGGAAAACATCAGCTGTTCATTTTTTACCTTTACTGGCATATCCTTATATCTTGTCAGACAAATAACAGCTGATCCCACTTTCGGGCGGGGCATAAAACAGTTTGGCGGCACATTGGCCACAATATACGGTTCGGCGTAAAACTGGACAGCCAGTGACAGTGCACCGTAATCTTTTGTACCCGGTCCTGCCTGCATCCTCTGTGCCACTTCTTTCTGTACCATAACCGTAAGGCTGTCCATAGGGACATTCTTTTCAAACAGTCCCATGATAATTGGCGTTGTAATATAATAGGGCAGATTTGCCACGACTTTGATCGGTCTCCCCTGATTTTTCTTTTCTGCAATCTTTCCGATATCTACCTTCAGAATATCTTCATTCAGCACTTCCACATTGTCATATCCGGCCAGAGTTTCTTTAAGGATCGGTATCAGATTGTGATCGATCTCCACAGCCATGACTTCCCTGGCATGTTCTGAAAGATACTGGGTCATCGTGCCGATACCCGGTCCGATCTCCAGCACAAAATCGTCCTTTGTTATATTTGCTGCGTCTATAATCTTCTCAAGCACATGACTGTCAATCAGGAAATTCTGTCCGAACTTCTTCTGAAAATCAAAGTTATACTTTTGAATGATTTCTATTGTTTTTTTAGGGCTGCTTAACTTCTCCATCTAAACCTCTTTCATCCGGTACATGTTCCTGGCATTTTGTTCTGTGACCTCAATAACTTCCTTTGTGCTGATCCCTTTGAGTGCGGCAATCTGTTCTGCCACATACGGCAGATTTAAAGAAGAATTTCTCTTTCCCCGGTTTGGTTCCGGAGAAAGATAAGGGCTGTCCGTCTCCAGCAAAATTCTGTCCAGCGGTGCATAGGAGACAACCTCTTTTAATGTCCTGCTGTTTTTAAATGTGACAACTCCTCCGATTCCAAGATAAAATCCCATATCTAAAAACTTCCTCGCCATTTCTTTTGGGTAAGAAAAGCAGTGAACCACTCCCCCAATCTCCTCGGCGCGGGCTGCCCGCATCATATCTTCTGTATCTTTCGCGGCATCCCGGCTGTGGATCACCATCGGAAGCTTTGTCTCCCTGGCGAGCTCCATCTGTGCTTCAAACCATTTTTTCTGTATAGGACGTTCGGGTTCATCCCAGTAATAATCCAGTCCAATCTCTCCAATAGCCAGAATCTTGGGATTTGATGCATATTTTTTAAGCTCAGCCAGATCCTCTGTTTTCATTTCACCGGTATCTGACGGATGAACCCCCACCGCGCCATAAAGAAACGGATACTTATCTGCAGCTTTTACCGTCCACCGTGACGTTTCCATATTGGAACCAATGTTTACAATGGTCCCAATCCCATTCTTCTCCATGGAATCCAGCAGTTCTTCCCGGTCTTTGTCAAACTGCTCATCGTCATAATGAGCATGGGTTTCAAAAATCATGTTCCTTCCTCCAAAAATTGTTTTCACTCTGATACAATTTCTCATTCATATGGTATAATAAGAATAATTCTTATTTCATTGCAAGGCTGTATCTATTACACAAGACAATATTTTTTATTATAACACGAATCGGAGGTTTTTTATGAGTATTTTTAAATGCAGTATCTGCGGCTACGTCTACGACGAGAAAAGTGAATCCGTCCCCTTTTCCCAGCTGGAAGCTGACTATACATGTCCGGTCTGCAAGGCATCAAAAGTTAAATTTGAACCCGCAGAAGGCAAAAGAACTCCTTCTCCCATAAAAGATAACCCCCTGGCTTACCCCGATGCTTTTGCAAAATCTGATTCAAAAGAATTTCCGCAGATGGATGCCATACATCAGATGGCTCTTACGGGTTCGTCAGTCGTTGATGCCATGGGCACCTTAAAGCCCTTGATATCCTGGGATGATATTTTAATCATGGGCGCTCAGCTGAACCCGGCACCACTAAATGCGGGCGATCCTGTGGACACCAAAACAGTGATCGGTAAAAAAGCCAAAAAGCCAATGGAAATATATCACCCCATCTATGTATCCCATATGTCTTTCGGTGCCTTATCCAAAGAGTTAAAAACCGCACTTGCAAAAGGCAGCGCCATGTCCAAGACCGCCATGTGCAGCGGCGAAGGAGGAATCCTTCCCGAAGAACGGCAGGCAGCTTACAAGTACATATTTGAATATGTTCCGAACCTGTACAGTGTCACAGAAGAAAATCTCCGCAGCGCAGATGCCATAGAAATTAAAATCGGACAGGGGACCAAGCCCGGCATGGGCGGACACCTGCCCGGAGACAAAGTTACCCCGGAGATTGCAAAGATCAGAAATAAGCCTTTAGGTGAGGATGTCATCAGCCCCTCCAAGTTTCCGAATCTTAATTCCAAAGAGGATTTAAAGACAATGGTAGACTGGCTGAAAGATACCTCCGGCGGGAGACCGGTAGGCGTAAAGATCGCAGCCGGACATATCGAACAGGACCTTGAATGGATTGCATATGCCGATGCCGACTTTGTCACCATAGACGGGCGGGGCGGGGCCACAGGTGCCAGTCCACGGACATTAAAGGACAACACTTCCATCCCTACGATCTTTGCACTGTCCAGAGCCAGAAAATATCTGGACCGGCATCATCTTTCCATGGATCTGGTCATCACCGGAGGACTCAGGCTTCCGGGGGATTTTGCGAAAGCACTGGCCATGGGTGCAGATGCCGTGGCGATCGCTTCGGCTGCTCTTGTAGCTGCTGCCTGCCAGCAGTATCGTATCTGCAACACAGGACAGTGTCCGGTCGGCGTTGCCACCCAGGATGAAGAATTGAGAAAACGGCTTCATATCGATCATTCGGCCAAACGGCTCTGCAACTACCTGAATGTGTGCAGGTCTGAGCTGGAAATGTTCGGACGCATTACCGGCCACGCAAATATCCATGATCTTAGTGTTTCAGATCTCAGGACAACCAACAGGGAAATATCAGAGTATACGGACATTGAACATGTGTGACATTTTCTACATGATTTCCGTTCGGCTCTTAGAATGCCTCACTCCAATCATGTAGAAAATGGATATACTATCTGCCGGAAAAAACTCAGCAATTTTTTTAAGTCTTTTAAGGGACAAAAACGGGACTGCCGCCAGCTAAATATTTTTTTTAGCTGGTGTGACCGTCCCATTTTATTCAAAAGGATTCTTATTTAGAATTGTATGTCCACCTGACACATCTTCATTGCACTCAGGGCATTGTCATGGCTTTCTTTTGTCACTCCTGCGCAAAGGTCCGCGTGGACGATCAGTTTTGCTTCCGGAAGGGCCGCCTTTACCATAAGTGCATTGGATATCACGCAGATATCAGTGCACAGGCCTATGAATTCAATCTCGGCGTCCTTACCCTCATATTTCTGCTTCAGCAGTTCGCACAGTTCAATGGAGCCAAATGTATCTTTCCGGCAGAAGTCCATCACTTCCGCTTCTGTCTCAGAGATGGCATCCATGATATCAGGATGCAGTGCCCATCCCTCTTCACCCAGGATACAGTGGGGAACAGGCAGATTTTTACCTTCCTGTGTACTGAGATAATCTTTAGAGTGAGTATCTAATGTTCCGTAGATACTGCCTTTAAACTCTCTTATCTTCTCTGCCGCTGCCTCAACAATCTCCCTTGCTTCTTTAGTCCCCAGGGCACCGTCTATGAAGTCATTCTGCATGTCGACAACCACTAAAATATGTTCCATACAGCCCCCTATCCGATTCTTGCAGCCACAAGCTGATTGACAAGTTTGCCGTCGGCTTTTCCTTTCACCCTTGGCATTAGGCTTTTCATGATCTTACCTTTGTCTTTTGCTGTTGGAGTTTCAATGCCAAGTTCCGCGAGCACCGCATCAATCTCTGAATTAATCTGCTCCTCACTCATTTCCTCAGGAGCGAATTCTTTGATGACCGCCAGGCGTATATTACATTCCTCAATGATATCTGTGCGCTCTGCCGGACAGGATTCCAGGGTTTCTTTTGTCTGCTTCATCTCTTTTGCAATAATTGTATTTTCTTCGGCCTCCGTGAGGTCTTCTCTTTTATCGATCTGTGCATTTTTTAATGCGCTTAACAGCATAGACAAAGCTTCTTTTCTTGCTTTATCCTTATTTTTCATGGCTGCTACCATTTCTTTTCTGATTTCTTCAATCTTGCTCATAATGTCCTCCTGATTTTTTGTTTTAATTCTATCATATAATCCAGGAGAAATCACTTCCTTCTGCTGTTTCTTCCTCTGTACAGATAAGCCAGCAGTCTCCGTACCTTCGCATTTCCTTGTATGGTTTTTCAATCCGCGGAAATTCTTTGCTTAAAAATGCGTGAACATAAAGCGGTTCCTTTTCTTTCTTTTCAACAACCGTATCTGCCGTGATATAAACGGTTCCCGTGTCCAGTTTATTGCCCTTACGCCCCATCACTTTCATCTGTTCATATACATCGATGCCCTCTGTCATAAACAAAAACAGTTTGATCGGATGGACCCAGATACAGGTGTCGGATTCCACGACCATGTCACAGGGAATATTCCTTCCCTGTATATAATCCCTCAGTCTGTGCAGATCTTTGATCTCTTCTTTAGTTTCTCCTTTAATGATTCCCATTCCTCCGAGCTCCGTCATGTCCGCAATAGTTTTCTCTTCCATGATCATCACAGATTTTCCCTGTTCTTTTTGGAAATGAGCCTCCACTGCGTTCTGAAGGGATGCCTCCAGATATAATATATCAACTTGCTTATCTGTTTTCAAAATCGGATAATACGGAAACTCTATTTTTTCCTGCCATAAGGAATGCATCAAACCACCTCTTTTTTCATAGCATATGTATTTTTGCTTATTCTATACAAAAAAATGGAAGCACTGTCCGCTTCCATTTTTAAGTCATCTCAACTATTATATTTTGTTTAAAACTCACATTTTCCCGCAGTCCTCGGAAACGGTATCACATCCCGGATATTTGCCATTCCCGTCACGTACATCACCATTCTCTCAAATCCAAGCCCAAATCCTGAATGTCTGGTGGAACCGTACTTTCTCAAATCCAGATAAAAATCATAGTCAGACAGATTCATTTCCAGCTCGCCCATCCGCATTTGAAGTTTCTCCAGATCATCCTCTCTCTGGCTTCCCCCGATGATCTCCCCGATTCCCGGCACCAAAAGATCCACTGCCGCCACCGTCTTTCCATCCGGATTCTGTTTCATATAAAATGCCTTAATCTCCTTCGGATAGTCCGTCACAAATACAGGCTTCTTAAATACTTTTTCCGTCAGATACCGCTCATGCTCTGTCTGTAAATCAGTTCCCCAGGATACCGGATATTGAAACTTATTATTGTGCTCTTTCAAAATATCTATGGCCTCTGTGTAGGTAATCCTTGCAAATTCTGACTCCGCCACATGGTGCAGGCGGTCCAGCAGACCTTTGTCTACAAATTCATTAAAAAATCCCATTTCTTCCGGAGCCTGCTCCAAAACATATTGAATGATATATTTGATCATATGTTCCGCAAGCAACATATTATCTTCCAGGTCTGCAAAAGCCATCTCCGGTTCGATCATCCAAAATTCTGCCGCATGCCTGGTAGTGTTGCTTTCCTCCGCCCGAAATGTCGGTCCAAACGTATAGATATTTCGGAAAGCCTGGGCAAAGGCTTCTCCATTCAGCTGTCCGCTGACTGTGAGGCTGGTTTCTCTCTCAAAAAAATCTTCTCTGTAATCCAGCTTTTTACCCTGGGAAAGTTCCTCCAGGTCAAGCGTTGTCACCTGAAACATTTCCCCTGCGCCCTCACAGTCCTGTCCTGAAATGATCGGTGTGTGCACATAGACAAAATCTCTCTCCATAAAAAACTTATGGATAGCATAGGCAATCAGCGAACGGACTCTGTACACCGCCTGAAATGTGTTGGCCCTCGGCCTTAAATGGGCGATCGTTCTCAGATATTCAAACGAATGCCGTTTCTTCTGAAGCGGATAATCAGACGGAGATTCACCCTCCACTTCTACGGACTCTGCCTGTATCTCAAACGGCTGTCTGGCATCCGGTGTCTCTGTGAGAATTCCTTTCACAATCACCGCGGTCCCGACAGACAGCTTTTTCACCTCAGTAAAGTTTGAAAGTTCTTTGCCGTATACGATCTGGATTGGTTCAAAAAAAGTTCCGTCGTTGATCACAAGAAACCCAAAGTCCCTGGAGTCCCGGTTGCTCCTGACCCATCCGCACAGACTCAGTTCTTTCTGGCTATACTCTTTATACTGTTTATAAATCTGTCTCCCTGTTAATATCTGCACTTCTCTGCTTCTCCTCTTAAAATTTAAATAAATTCAATCCGATCCCACCGCTGTATTCCCGGTCCACGGTTCCTTCGATCTCTGTAAGCACCAATTCCCCGGTAGCGCTGATATAGGCTTCTGTGAGATGTCCTCCGCGGACTTCTCCCGCTTCATTGGCGACACTGATATGGAAGTGTAGATAGGTTTCCCCATTCATGCGGGAAACATTACCGCCAAGTGAAACAATCTCCATATCTTCCTCGTAAGTTCTGCTTACATACTTCTTTTCTCCTGTCTTAAATAAACCTGCGGTTACTTTATTTACAGCCCCGATACCTGACAGAGAGCCCAGCTTTATATTTTCTTTTACACATAAATCTTTGATGGATGATACAATCTCTTCCCCTTTTTCCAGCCTTATGACATATTGCTTTCCAAACTTACGGTATTCCATAAGAATCCCTCCTCATATTCATGGTTACAGCGAGTAGTGTCTTTCATTATTATAGAACCAGAGCAGGGATCTTTCAAGTCATGGTATCTCCCAAAACTTTTTCTCAGAGAAACCTGGAATGCAGCTTTAGTATCTGCCTTGCTAATGGAGCCGTAACGATAAGAGAGCTGATGATTTTCCTGCGCACGGCAATATAGATTGCTTCCGCTTTTTCTGTCTCATATGCAGCTCCTATCACTTCCGGAATCTGCTGGAAATCTTCAAGGCTGAGCGTCATATTTTGACGGTTCCACGGACAGTCCAGCAGCCGTCCCTGAAGATCATAGAAGTTATAAATAAGATCTCCTTTCACTTTATCTTTCATTTCGGTTTCCATACACTGCTCTTTTTTGAGATAGAGGTTTGTCATTTCAAAATATCTGCTGCCTGTTCCAATTCCGACAAACGCAATGTCTGACTGTTTTGCTTTCTGAAGCACTTCTTCTATGAACCGCTGGCTCATAAAAATATCTTTTGCCTCCTTTGAATCGACAACAATAGGAGCATGCAGCTGAAGACCTGAGGCACCGCAGTGGCCTGCAAAGTACTCACATACCGTGTTGGCCTGAATATCCCATAACTCCTTATCAACACCGCCGCACAGCGGAACAAAGGTCACATGTTCCAAAGGAATCGAGGATGTGAACTTCATTGCCGTTTCCCTTGCCATCCGTCCTCCGGAAACTGCCGCATATTTCACATTGGGCAGCCTTCGTGCAAGATACTTTCCGGCCTGAAGTGCTGTACATTCTTCCTCTGTCTGGCCTTCCATAGGCTCTGCACAGATGATTTCCTTTAGGCCAAAGATTCTCTTCATACGTTCTTCTAATTCTTTGTGGGCATGGATCTTATCATCATGAATTACAACTTCCACAACCCCGCTCTTCCTTGCCTTTACCAGCACCTTCGATACGAGAGAACGGCTCACGTGAAGTTTCCTGGCAATCTGCTGCTGTGTCAGCTGTTTCTCATAATACAGATGCGCAACATCAACTAAAAACTTCATTTCCTCTGTGCTTCCCATAAACAGTTCCTTTCCCTGAGACTACACATATTCAATATTAAAAGTTTTATTGGATATCTGCAGGCACTTCAAGTCTTCATATTCCGTTGCTCCGTGGGCCGTCACATACCCTTCCGGATACCAGATAAAGGTTCCCGGCCCATAAAGCTCATCTCCGGTCTGTAACTGACCCTCCAGAACAAAAAATCCATGACCCGCCGTGTGTCTGTGATTGATCGTGGTAAATCCCGCCGGATAATTCATATAATTGATCTGCATGCCTGTCTCATCATCCAATAGTAAAGCCTTTTTTCCAAATAGTTTCCCTGTGGTCGTCGTCGGCCGGTAAAACCACGGCATTCGGTTTACATCCATCACTTTTTTCTCAAGGGAGTTTTGCCTCTGTTCTTCCTCCTCAAGATATTCAATGGAAAATGCTTTGTTGGAGATCAGCAGACACTTCAGGTCCTCATATTCTGTCGCTCCATGTGTGGCTGCGATTCCCTCCGGATACCAGACAAACGTTCCTGGTCCGTAAAGCTCACCGTCCGTCTCCAGCTGTCCCTCCAGCACATAGATTCCATGAGAAGCCGGATGTCTGTGAAGCACCGTTGTAAATCCCTTCGGATAATGCATATAATCAATTACCATATCTGTCTCTTCATCCAGATGCAGACTCTTTTTCCCGAATATCTTTCCTGTTCTGCTGTTTGCCCGGTAAAACCATGGCATTCTCCCCAAATCTTTCACTGTTGTTTTCAGTTCCATAACAAACTCCTTTCCAACGAGTTTTTCTGCTTCTGTCTTTAAGGTAACTTGATTTTACCGTTTCGTCAATTATGTTTTTTTCCTTGTGTCATTTGACACACCTGTAAGTATTTTATTTCTATTTAACCATAGCAAAAAGGGCACAGCCATAAAAATAGCCCTGCCCTTTTTTCATAAGATTGTTTTTATTCTTTGATCATCGTAAAGTCATCCCAAGGAATATTGACCTCAGCACCTTCATTGATGATAGAATCAACATGCATCAGAAGCGGGAACTCATCCAGGGAAACGACTCCCCTCTCTGCAAGTTTCCTTACGGCACGTGCAGTTCTGGTTGCAATCACAATGGACTCCAGAGTCACGCCCTGTAATTCTTCCATAGCCTCATCGAAGCTTAACCCGCGTCCGAGAAGGGTTCCGATCTTCCTTGTTCTTCCGCCGAAGACCGTCACATACAGATCTCCTGCCCCGTGAATAATATTCTCCGGGCCTCCGCCGATCAGTTCCAAAAGTCTTGTCATTTCTTTTACGCTCTGTCCAAACAATGCTGCCTGGGAATTGTAGTGCTGGATACCGATCTTTCCTTCCATTTTTTCAGAAAGACCCACAGCCAGGGTTACACCGAGTGCATATGCATTCTTCATGGCTACGGCGCACTCCACACCTACGACGTCTTTAGAAAGAGTGATGTGATAGTAGTCTGTTGCCAAAAGCTCTTTGAACATTTTGAGAGTTTCCATGTTCTTTCCGCAGAAAGCCACATGGCTGTGATCGTGGTCTGCCAATTCATAGCTGGTACACGGACCGCCGATGGCATTGATATCAAGATGCTTTCCTTCCGGCTGGCGTTCCTCAAAGATCACCGGATATGGAACCAGAGTTCCGTCATCCAGATCTACCATGCCTTTCGTCACAGAGAGGAGCGGTACACTTTCAGGGATTACCGGAAGAATCTCATCACAAAACCAGTCTAATCCAAAGCTGCTGACACCGCAGAGCGCTGCGTCTGCTCCGTCCAGAGCCTCTTCTAATTCTTCAATCTGATAATATTTGATCCCGTCGTGCAGGGTCCTTTTTAATGTGATATGAAAATTATCCTTCTTTAATCCGTCGATAATGTCCCGATCCAGCGGGGAACCAACCAAGCGGACCTCGTGTCCGTTTTCCATCGCCGGAAATGTAATTGCTGATGCCATCTGTCCTGCACAAATAAATGTAATAACGCTCATGTTTTCCTCCTATAATGCTTATGCTGTTACTTTCTTTGTTGCCACAATATCTACTCCCAGTCCAAGAACGTCTTTGATAACCACATCGCCCACATTCACCGGGGCCTTAGCTGTCACTTTGGTCAGCTCATCCATGATATCATAAATCTTCCCTTTCGGAATATCCCCGTTTGTTTTCACAGGGACTCTTCTCGCTGTCTCTGCCTCAACCCTCACGGTAGACGTGATGACTCTGGTAGGATTGACTAATTCCTTTTCCCCGTATACGGCGCCTCTCGGACAGCCGTTTCCGGTTACTTTATATCCGTTTTCTTCATCGACTTTTAAATGACATCCTTTCGGACAAACAATACAAATTAAATCTGTCATGTTAAGCACCTACCTTTTCTACAGACACAGTGATCTCACCGTTCTTCACCTTATCTAAAAACGCTTTTGGTATCACGATTTTTTCCATCTCACCCGGAGCCATATGTTCCCTTTTAAAGGAAGCCAGTTCCTCACCTGCTGAAGTGACCTTAATTGCCACATCTTTGTATACGTTTCTCACCCGGAACATGACTTCTACCATTTTATCAACATTTGCAGGACGAATCTTCTGAGGAACTGTATATCCTACACAGTCTCCGTTTTTCAGTTCAATATATGTCTGGTCTTCGGTCTCGCCGTTTTTCACATATTCTGCGGCACTTCTTCCCGCCTTCTGACTCTCGGCTGTAACAAAGTCTACCAGGTCATGAACATGCACAACGTTGCCGCTTGCAAAAATACCTTCTGCAGATGTCTCCATGTTTTCAAATACGACCGGTCCGTTTGTTCTCGGGTCCATAGTGATTCCTGCTGCCCTTGTCAGTTCATTTTCAGGAATCAGTCCCACGGATAAAAGTACGGTGTCTACATCAAATATGATTTCGGTTCCAGGGATCGGCTGGTTTTTCTCATCCACCTTCTGTACGGTAACCTGCTCCACTCTCTTATCCCCTTTGATATCCGTAATCGTGTGGGATAAATACAGAGGAATATCGTAATCTTCCAGACACTGCACGATGTTTCTTGTAAGTCCGTTGGAATATGGACAGAGTTCTACGCAGCCCACAACCTTTGCACCCTCTAAGCTCATACGCCTTGCCATGATCAGACCGATATCTCCGGACCCTAAAATAAGGACTTTTTTCCCTACCATGTAGCCCTCAATGTTAACATATCTCTGAGCTGCACCCGCAGTAAAGACTCCGGCCGGACGGTCCCCCGGAATTGCAATGGCTCCCCTGGTCCTCTCCCGGCAGCCCATGTTTAAGATGAGAGCCTTTCCTTCCAGGACCATATAGCCGTTTTTCTTATTCATTGCATGAACGCATTTTTTCTCTTCATCCACATCCAAGACCATAGTATCCAGCATCACTTCTATATTTGTCTCGGCTAACATTTCGATGAATTTATTTGCATACTCTGGTCCGGTCAGTTCTTCTTTGAAGTAATGAAGTCCGAATCCGTTGTGAATACACTGATTTAAAATTCCGCCCAGTTCCTGGTCACGTTCTACCACTAAGATTTTATCGGCACCATTTTTACTCGCTTCCACTGCTGCCGCAAGGCCTGCCGGTCCTCCTCCGACTACGATCACATCATACTTCATTATTCGGCACCTCCTGTTTTTGTTTCTCCTGTGATAATGTTCATTCCCACACGGTCCTGAGGAACATCTTCCAGCGGAATGTTTAATTCTCTTGAGATGATCTCCTGAACTCTCGGTCCGCAGAAACCACCCTGGCATCTTCCCATACCTGCGTTGCATCTTCTCTTGACTGCATCAATGGATGTGGCAGGGATCGGGCGGTGGATCGCGTCCACAATCTCTCCTTCCGTCACTGTTTCACAGCGGCAGATAATTTTTCCGTACAATGGATTTTCTTTAATCAGTGCGGCTCTCTCTTCATCACTCAGCTTCTTAAAACGATTTACTTTTCTCTCGTCCTTGATTTCTTCCTTTGCTTTCAGACAAAGTCCTGACTCTTCCATCATCTTTAACAGGTCAACTGCGATTGCCGGTGCAGAAGAAAGTCCCGGAGAGGCCATTCCTGAAATATTAAAAAAGCCTTTGTTTTCTTCATCTTCAAATATGAAGAAGTCATCCTCTTTTGTTCTTGCACGGACTCCCGCGAAATTCCTGATGGATTCTCTGAAGTTAATTCCAGGCACGGATTTTAAGGCAGTATTTCTTACAAAGCTTAATCCGTCTGTCGAAGTTGAAACATCGTCTCCGTCCGTAGGCTGTGAATTCGGCCCCACAATCAGGTTTCCGTGTACGGTAGGTGATACGAGGACACCTTTTCCGTCTTTGTTCGGGCACTGGAAGATTACATGGTTTACAAGTTCTCCCTGGCTTTTATCCAATAAGTAATACTCACCTTTATTAGGCTTGATCGTAAAGGATTTTTTATTCGTATATTCGTTTACTTTGTCTGCGTTGACTCCTGCCGCATTGCAGATATATTTTGCCTCAACGGTTCCGTTGTTCGTTTTTATTTCATAAGAATCATTGTTCTTTTTAATATCTGTAACCTCGGTGTTCAGCTTAAATTCAACACCGTTTAAGGCAGCCATCTCTCCTAGAGCGATTGCCAGCTCCCACGGGCTGATGATTCCTACATTTGGGGAAAATAAAGCTTTGACAGCTTTCTCAGAAATATTTGGTTCTTCTTTTCTTAAGGTTTCCTGATCCCAGATCTCCATATCCGGAACACCGTTTTTCTCTCCACGCTGTTTTAACTCTTCTAAGGTTTTTTCTTCTTTTTCTTCAAAAGCAACAATCAGGGCTCCGATCTGTTTAAATGGAACATCCAGCTTTTCGCACAGCTCTTTTATGTACTGATTTCCTCTGATATTGTATTTTGCCATCAGAGATCCCGGTATCGGGTCATATCCTCCATGGATGATGGCACTGTTTGCTTTCGTTGTGCCGACAGCCACATCATTTTCTTTTTCAATGACCACTGCATTTACATTGTACTTTCCTAATTCATATGCGATGGAACATCCTGTAATCCCCGCACCTATAATCGCTACATCATACACTGTTCTTATCCTCCTTCGACTGAGTCCCTGTTTGTCTTACTGCCCTTATCTAATCATAATAATCTGGCCCTGTCAAACGTGCGAAACCGCCGTTTTATGCGGCTTTCGCCCACTTTTGATTAATCATAGATCATTGATTAACAGGCCTTTTCCTCTTTTATTTTTTTCAGATCAAACACTTTCCCCTGTTTTCCTTGTGTTTGTTATTAATCATTAGTATAATATTAATAATCAATAAAAAGTTTCAATTAGTAATTTTTATTAATCAAAATAAATCGAAGATATTTCCACTTGACAGGAGGGGTGTTATGGGAAAGAGAAATAAAGTCACAACGAGGGATATTGCTGAGTACACAGGGCTCTCCCAGTCCAGTGTTTCTATGATCTTAAGCAGCAAGCCCCATGTCTCCTTTTCAAAAGAGACGATAGATAAAGTAAAAGCCGCAGCAAAAGAACTGGGCTATAAGAAACCAGAGAAAAATACGTTAAAAAAAGCATCCGCACTTTCCAAAACGATCATCGTCATCTGCCCTATTCTGTCTAATGGCTATTACTCCATGCTGATCCATTCCATCACAGAGCGGGCCAGAGAATATGGCTATACCGTATTTTCCGTATCCACGATCCGGGATGTGTCTCAGGAGGAGTATTACATAAAAATGCTTTCAAACTTTGATTTAAGCGGTATCATTTTTCTGTACCCTCCGTCTTCTAAGATATCAGAGATCAATGCACTATCCAAGTCAGTGCCTATGGTTTCCATCGGTGACAAACCTGAAGGCTCCCGTTTTGATTCGGTTGAATTGGACAGCAAAAAACCCGGTTTCATACTTGGTGAATATCTGATCTCACTAGGGCACACCCATGTTTCTTTTGTCTCAGCACCGATCAAACAAAAAGAAATCGGAAGGCTTCACAGGCTGGAAGGGTTAAAAAACAGTTTTAAGGCATACAATTTTGATTTAAATAATATAGAGGTTCTTTCATCCAAATTTTCTACTTATTCCAGATATACACCGGATAATTCCGAATACTTAAATGGCTATAACCTTGTCTCAAAGGCCCTGGAGAATCACACGAAATCCACTGCTTTTGTTGGAAACAACGATATGACCGCGTTCGGGATCATGTCTGCCATCACAGATCACGGCTATAAAATACCGGGAGACTATTCGGTCTGTGGATTTGATAATATACCTCTTTCGGGCATGCCCCAGATCTCTCTTACGACCATTGAACATGCGGCCGCATTTAAGGGGAAAGAAGCCGTAGATATTATTTATAAAAAAAATGCACAGAAAGACGGGATTTCAAAACACCATTATATTATGAGGCTGGAATATGAACCGGAACTGATTGTCCGAAATTCCACCGGAAAGGCAAAAAAATAAGGAATGATTTTTACGATTGCCACTACTATTACTTAATAAAAGAAGACAAGAAAGATGAATTGCTGTATTGTTAATAGTATAACTCGTCTTGTAGACAATACACTTCTTTTAGATTTAGGAGAAGATATTGGTAAAGCACAGATAGAAGCATGTGAAATCTCTGAAGTTTTAGATGCTAT
The DNA here is from genome assembly GCF_003461725.1 of Anaerostipes sp. AF04-45. Classification (NCBI taxonomy): domain Bacteria; kingdom Bacillati; phylum Bacillota; class Clostridia; order Lachnospirales; family Lachnospiraceae; genus Anaerostipes; species Anaerostipes sp. AF04-45. The sequence continues at coordinate 12,379 of NZ_QTXQ01000015.1, read as the reverse complement.
GAAAGAAATTTCTGACAATGGAAATCCTTTATTATAGCTATAATTTCACGTTTTAACTTCACACAAATTATTAGGGATGCGTTTTTACTTGTTTGAAAACCATCCCTTTTTTTGTTTTGAAACAAAATTATGTCACAACCTCCGATGAAAAAGATAGCATTAGTCTGTATTTACATCCATACAAATCATAAGCTATGATAAATACAGTTAAACGTTTACAGCAAACAGCAGCCGCCCGGGAACTGGCTGCTGCCCAACAAAGGAGAGGTGAGCATGGCCGGCAAACTTCTTGATGATGAATTCTTAAACAACATAGCATGGGGACTTCCAAGTACAGCAAAGAAAGATGCAATCTGCATTGCAGGCAGACTTCTTGTATCCAACGGATATGTGAATCCCGGATATGAAGACAGCATGATCGAACGAGAGCTTGAACACAATACATATTTAGGGTTCGGCGTTGCCATACCTCATGGGAATGAAAATTCTCTGAATCAGGTATTAAAATCCGGAATCTGCATTGCACACTTTCCTGACACCATAGATTACAACGGTGAAACTGTAACCTATGTGATAGGAATTGCATGTAAGGAAGAAGACACTATACAGGAACTGATGCAGATTACTGATATCCTCTGCAAACCGGAGGAATGTGAAAAACTATTATCTGCCGCATCAAAAGAAGAATTTATCAGGATTATCAATGAGAATTATCTAAAAGAAGGAGAGTTATAGTATGGAACATGAAAAAACAACATTCTCCCAGAAGCTTCAGAAGTTCGGAGCATTTCTGGCCGGAATGGTTATCCCAAATATCGGCGCGTTCATCGGATTCGGTTTGATCACCGCATTCTTCCTTGAAACAGGCTGGACACCAAATGCAAAGCTTGCAAACCTGATCAGCCCGATTCTTAATTCACTGCTTCCTATCCTGATCGGTCACACCGGAGGTAAAATGGTCGGAGGAGACCGCGGAGGCGTCATTGGTGCCTTAGTAACGGTCGGTGCCATCGTCGCAGTACCGGGAACTCCGATGTTCCTCGCAGCCATGATCTTAGGCCCTGCATCCGGATGGTGCATTAAGAAGTTCGATGCAGCGGTAGACGGAAAGATCCCCGGCGGATTTGAAATGATCGTCAACAATTTTTCTTTAGGTATCATCGGCGGTATTCTCTGCTGTGTAGCTTACCTTGTCTTCGGTCCTGTCATGGATACCGTGACCCAGGTACTCACAAACGGAGTAAACTGGATTGTATCCCACAATGTACTTCCCCTTTCTGCAATTTTTGTAGAACCTGCAAAAGTACTATTCTTAAATAACGCTTTAGACCACGGTATTTTTGGACCAATCGGTTACGAGCAGGTTAAAACTTTAGGACATTCAGCATTGTTTTTATTAGTTCCTAACCCAGGTACCGGCCTCGGACTCCTGCTTGCTTACTGGTTCTTCGGAAAAGGCGAGATGAAAGAAGCCGCTCCCGGAATGATTCTTATTCATTTCTTTGGCGGTATCCATGAAGTTTATTTCCCATATGTATTAGCCAATCCTCTCACAATCATCGGTATGATCGCGGGTGGTATCGCAGGTACCGGTACATTTACGCTTCTGAATGTGGGAACCGTTGCAACACCTTCTCCGGGCAGTATTTTCTCAGTCCTGGCACTGTCGCCCAAGAGTTCTATGATCGGTGTCATTGCAGGTGTGGCAATCTCCTGTGCCGTGTCTTTTGTGATCAACGCCTTCTTTGTAAAACGAATGGTGGCAAAAGGAAAGGGAGAAGCTTCTTTAGGTCCTTCTGTCATTCCAAAAGAAGCTATGGGCTCCAGTGCTTCCAGTACATCTGATGCCGTGACAAATGATGCTTCTCTCGGTGTTGCAGGCTTAGATCTTACAAATGTAAAGAAGATTGTCGTTGCCTGTGATGCGGGTATGGGATCCAGTGCAATGTCTGCTGCTGCATTAAAGAAAAAAGTAAAAGCGGCTGACCTCCCGGTTGAAGTCATCAACACCGCGATCTCCAAGATTCCGGCTGACACAGACTTGGTCATCACTCACAAAGAGCTGACAGGTACTGCAAAAGCAGCTCAGCCTAACAAGCAGCATTTATCGATTACAAACTATCTTCAGGCTCCGGAATATGACGAACTCGTAGAACGTTTAAAGAACCGTTAAGCTGAGTACTCTTGGTACAATCCAAATAATAAGCATAGCAAATGGAGCGGGCGTTTCCTTCCGGGGAAATGCCCTGTTCCGGTATTTTGGGAGGGAATTCAAATGAAAGCAGTTATGTATGGGGCAGGCAATATCGGACGGGGCTTTATCGGTGCCCTGCTTTCACAGACCGGCTATGAAGTCGTATTTGTGGATGTAAATGATGACGTTGTAAATACCATTAACAGAGATAAAACTTATCCCCAGGAAATTGTAGGTGAAAACGGAAAAACTGTCTGGATAGAAAACATACGGGCCGTTGACGGAAAAGATACTTCCACTGTCAGTGACGAAATCGCATCTGCGAACCTTCTGGCTACTTCGGTGGGTGTCACTGTACTCGAAAAGATCATTCCGGTTATCTGTGAGGGTCTCACCAGACGCTGGGACAAAGATCCTGACAACACTCTGGATCTTTTGATCTGTGAAAATCTAATGGATGCCAATGAATTTTTAAATGAAAGAATCAAAGACACACTGCCTGACAGACATAAAAAAACTTTGGATGAAAGCCTTGGACTTGTAGAAACTTCCATCGGCCGTATGGTGCCTGTAATGACAGAAGCCATGAAAAAAGGTGATCCTCTCCGGATCTGTGTGGAAGAGTATGATTATCTTCCGGTTGACCGGGCTGCTTTTAAAGGGCCAATTCCTGACTATGAAAAAATAGTCCCTTTCAGCCCTTTTTCTTTTTATCTGGAACGAAAGCTGTACATCCATAACATGGCCCATGCTGTTACCGCATTTCTGGGAGGAATAAAGGGATATACATATATTGACGAAAGTATTGGTGATATCTATATACGAAAGCTGGTGGAAGGTGCTATGATAGAAAGTGCCATGATGATCTCAAAAAAATATCATGTAGAATTTTCAGAGCTGAAAGCTCACATAGATGATCTGCTGTTCCGGTTCCAAAACCCTGATCTCCATGATACCGTGGAACGTGTGGGAAGGGAACCGATCCGAAAATTAAAGCCGAAGGATCGCCTGGTTGGGGCACTGCGCGGCTGTGAACAGGAAGGTATTCTCCCTGTTTATCTGTCTTTTTCCATAGCAGCTGCCCTATATAATATAACGGATGCTTCCGCTCACGAGCTTTTAAATGAAACATGCCAAATTTCATCCGATGAACCCTGCGGCAGCTATATCATGGCATTTTATGAAAAGTTGAAAAATTCACCCAAAGATTTTGCATCTATTTTAAAGATGATTGACAGACAATATAATGAAATCAGAGGGCCCGTTATTTAAATTCAATAATCCATTTTATCAGAGAGGAAGATAGGTGAAGATATGGTTATTTCTGACCGCGCAAAAGAAATTATCGAATATCTGCTGGATGCAACCGGTTATGTGAGGGTTTCAGAGATTGCAAAGGAACTGGGCGTCACAGAACGCACTGTTTACCGTGAAATGCCCGAAATCAACAACATCATGGAATCCTGTGATTTAAAGCTGGAATCACAGTCCGGCAGGGGAATGCAGATCTATGGCTCCCTGTATAATATGAAACGTCTGGAGTCCCTCTTTGAGGAATCCAAAATAGAACAGACTTATACCGCAAAAGAACGAAATGATCTGATACTCCTCATCCTTCTCCACGAGAATGATTATGTAAAGACTCAGTCACTGGCCATCGATCTGAATACTTCTACACAGACGATCAGAAATAGTCTGCACCAGCTGCAGAATTTCCTTGAAAATGATGATATCACCTTGATTACAAAACGCAGTGAAGGTGTTATACTAAAAGGGAAAGAAATATCCAAACGTCACCTGTTAATCAGTATACTTCTGAGAAATATTCCTCTGGATAATTTCTTTGACTGGATGAAAAACAAAAAATATAAAAGCTGTGCCTTTATCAATCTGCTGATTCAATGGGATTATGAAGACACATTATCTGTCATCTATGATTTTCTGGACCCGCTGATTTCAAAAAAGAGACTTAATGTATCCGATAAAGAATTTCAGGAGTTTTTATTCCTCCTGTGTATTTTTATCAAAAGGCATTCTCTTGTAGATGAGAAAGGGGACGAGTTAAAGCTCTCGGTGGATATACCAAATCCTGAGCAGGAGCTTTACAAAAGTATCAAACACCTGCTGGAACATAAGTTTCATATTAAGCTCTATGATACAGAGCTTAACTACTTCAACTGGATGATCAACCTGTATACAGGACGCACTCACTACCATGTCGCAAATGATTCCAGCATTTTAAAACAGCTGGATCTGGTCACCCAGCTGATTGCCAGAGTAGAGGAACGGTTTGGTTTCCCATACAGCGAAGATGAGAACCTTGCCGAGAATCTTATGCTTCACATCAATATGGCTCTGGAACGGATCAGAAGCGGGATGAACGTATCCAATCCGCTCAATGACGATATTTATCAGTCCCATCCAAAGCTTTATGATATTGTGAAGCAGAGTTTTATAGAAGTTTTTAATCACACCTCCGTACCGGTGCCGGATGATGAAATAGGATATATCGTCATCTACTTTATTGCATCGATGGAGTATCTGACCAAACAGTCCATTGAAGTCCTGGTCGTCTGTGCCTCAGGCATGGGTTCATCCAAGATGTTAAGAAGCCGTCTGGAGCGGGAATTTGCAGAGATCGGCGTGGAGAAGATCATCTCTCTCCATAAGCTCTCCGATGAAGACCTTTCCCGCTACGATCTGATTATTTCCACAGTACCGCTGGATTTAGCCGACGATAAGTACATCTGTGTATCCCCGCTGCTCAACGACAGGGACAAGGAAGAAACCAGAAAACGCATCAAACACCTCAATAAAAAAGGAGAACATCATGAATAAGATTTTCAACGCAGACAACATTGTTTTAAACAAACGCCTCCGGAATAAGGAAGACGCTATTGACGTGGCGGGTAAAGTTCTGGTGGAACAGGGCTATGTAGATCCAAAATATGTAGAATGTATGCACAAAAGAGAAGAAGTCATCTCTACTTACATCGGCAATAACGTAGCTATCCCTCATGGTATCGACGGTTCCGAAAAGTACATAAAAGAATCCGGTATATCCTTTATTCAGGTACCGGAGGGGGTGAAATACGGCGATGACACCGTATACATCGTTATGGGTGTCGCAGGAAAAGACGGAACCCACCTGGACATCCTTATGAAGCTCTCTGAAGTAATCTGTGAAGAGGAAAATATCAAAAAATTAAAAGAAGCACAGACCAAAGAAGAAATCCTGGACATCATCGGTGACCTGACCGTTTAATCCAGCCATTTAAACCAGCTATAAATTACAAAAAGGAGATATATTATGTTAATTTTAATTGACGACGCAGACTTAACAAAAATCGGGGAACTCTATGCAAAATATCCTTATGACGGAGTTACCACCAATCCTACGATCTTAGGCAAGACAGGAAATCCTGATCCTATGGATCAGTTAAAGAAAATCCGTGCTTTGATTCCGGAAGAAGCGATGCTTCATGCACAGGTACTTTCAACAGAGACCGACGACATGGTAAAAGAAGCAAAACATATGGTTGATGCCATCGGCGGCAACATGTACATTAAAGTACCCGTAACCGCAAATGGATTAAAAGCGATTTCTATCCTGAGCAAAGAGGGAATCAATGTAACCGCAACCGCTATTTACGGTGTAATGCCTGCATTCATGGCGGCCAAAGCTGGAGCTAAGTTCCTCGCTCCTTATGTAAACCGCCTGGACAACTTAGGATACAATGGTGTGCAGATTTCAAAAGATATTCATACGATGGTCAAGGCCGCAGGATATGATGCGGAAGTTCTCGGTGCTTCTTTCAAAAACTCTCAGCAGGTTCTTGAAATGGGCAAGTTCGGTATCGGATCTGTCACAGTCAATCCGGATACTTTGAAAACCCTCGCATTCAATCAGGTTGCTGAAGGTGCCGTAAAAGACTTCATCCGCGACTTCGAAAACTGCTGTGGTGAAGGAAAGACTATGCTTGATTTCTAAAAAATATAACAAAAAACTCCGGAGCGCATATTTTGCTCCGGAGTTTTTTTACTTATCTCATCATAATAATTCTTTGCGCAGTTCTTCTCCTGTTTTCTCACTCAGGTATGCAGGCGCAATATCAAAAACAGTTTTGCATCCCGTCTGCCCCTCTTTGGCAAGTCTGTAAGCGGCCCTCGCATAAGACACAATGACACTGGATGTAAATTCAGGATTGGAGTCCAGCTTCAAACTATATTCAATCAGATGCTTATTTTCGCTATTCCATCCGGTCTTTCCACTTCGCAGTACAAATCCTCCGTGAGGAATGCTGCTGTGATCTCTTTTTAATTCTTCTTCACTGATAAAATGGACGGTTGTATCGTAGTCTGCAAAATAATTCGGCATATTTTTGATCTCTGCCTCTATCTTTTCCGCATCTGCCCCTTCTTCCAGCACAACAAAACATTCTCTCGTGTGTTTCTCACGAGTTGTAAGTTCAGGATCCTCAACGTTTCTTACCGCTTCTAGTGCTGACTCAACGGGAATGGTATACTGCTTTCCGTCTTTTACTCCATCGATCCGGCGGATTGCATCTGAATGTCCCTGGCTTACTCCTCTGCCCCAAAATGTATAATCTTTTCCTTCCGGAAGGATGGCATTCGCATACATTCTGTTTAAAGAAAACATTCCCGGGTCCCATCCCACGGAAATAATCCCTACGTTTCCGCCTTCTTTTGCGGCTTTATCAACATTAGCAAAATGCTCCGGAATTTTCGCATGTGTATCAAAACTGTCCACAACATTGAATATAGCGGCATATTCCGGCGTCTGTACCGGAAGATCTGTAGCACTGCCGCCGCACAGGATCATGACATCGATTTTATCCTTCCAGTCTGCCGCATCGGCTACACTGCACACAGCAGCCGACTTTGTGAGGATCGTTACATCTTCTGGATTTCTTCTTGTGAAAACTGCCGCAAGTTCCATGTCTGGATTCTGACGGATGGCACATTCCACACCGCGCCCGAGATTTCCATAACCTAAAATACCTATACGTATACTCATATTTTTTCTCCTGTCTGTTTTTTTTCTTTTTTTGATTATACTTGCTTAAATAGAATTCTGCAAGAACAAAACATCCTGTAATTCATATTTTTTCCTGCTCTAGACAGGGTTATCCGAGAATTTTACCGGATATCTTCTATATAGGTAAATACTTATGAATACAGTTATCGTTTCTGCAGCTAAAAAAGACCACCAGATTCCTTCCATACCAATAACCTGTGAAAGAATCCACATCAATGGCAGCAGAAGTATCAGCTGCCTTAATATATTGATGATCAGGCTGAATCCAACTCTCCTGGTCGACTGCATAAACGAAGCAGTCATTGTGCCCGCCGCGGCAAATACATAACTTGTACACATAATTTTTAATGCAGGCACTCCAAATGTCATCATTTCATCGGATGCATTAAAAATCTTTAATATCTGTTCCGGAAATGTCCAGAACAGAACAATACTGATACCTGTAAGGACAATTCCTATTATGGTTCCATATTTAAATGCCTGACGAAGCCTTGGCATATTTTTTGCACCATAGTTATAACTCATAATCGGTATACACCCTTGTACAAGACCGTTTAACGTCATAATGACAACTTGCTGCAGTTTAAAATATGCCCCGAAAAATGCCACTGCAGTCGTGGAATATACAACAAGAAATATATTTGTAAAGTAAATCATAAATGCTCCCAGGGCATTCATGATAAAGGATGGGAATCCGATCACAAAAATTTCTTTTATTATCTGGAAGTCAACATGAAATCCCTTTATTTTCAGCCTGACCTTTTGCTTTCGCAAAATAAGTACCATAAAGGCTAAAATCATGGATAGCGTATATCCGCATACAGTTGACACAGCAGCCCCTTCAATTCCCATTTTAGGAAAACCAAAATAACCAAATATAAGAATGGGATCAAGTATAAAGTTTAGTACAACTCCTGCAATCTGAAACCACATAGGCGCGATCATATTTCCTGTTCCCTGAAGAATCTTTTGTATACATATATGTACCATACTGGAAACTTCCAAAAAAGCACAAATTCTCATGTAGCGAACGGCTAAATTATATATTTCCGGATCGTCTGTAAATGATGAAAAAAAGGGTTTTGTTATCACTAGCACAGCGCCGGTAACGATAATTCCCATAGCAGCTGAGAGCAATATGCCATTTGTTACAACACTGTCTGCCCTGTCCTGATTCTTCTGACCAAGATTATCTGCAATCAGTACATTAACACCCACACCAATCCATATGGACATTGCAATCATCAGGGTTGTAATTGGAAAGGCCAGAGACACGGCAGTCAATTCCTTCTCCCCAATCCATGAGACAAACATACAGTCTACAAAATTGTATGTATACTGCATAAACATCGATATGAGCGGAGGTACCGCCATGGATACGATCAGCGGAAACATCTGTCTGGTCTCCATCTTGTTCTTATGATTCATAAACCCTCCTCTAAATAAAATACAAAGTTGGAAAGCACGCTTCATCACTCATCTGTGTACAGCCCGCGGAGCGATTTTATTTCATAGAGAAGTTCGCAGAACTTTCCTATGAAATAAAAAAACCGGATATCTTTCGATATCCAGACTATTTTAGAGTTGCGGGGGCCGGATTTGAACCAACGACCTTCGGGTTATGAGCCCGACGAGCTACCAGACTGCTCCACCCCGCGCTATGAAAGTAAAAAGGCGCCAACCAGATTTGAACTGGTGATCAGGGAGTTGCAGTCCCATGCCTTACCACTTGGCTATGGCGCCATATATTATATAGTATATGTGAACGTATCTAATTTATGATACGAAAAAATGACTCCAACGGGATTTGAACCCGTGTTACCGCCGTGAAAGGGCGGTGTCTTAACCACTTGACCATGGAGCCTTGTTTCTTTGACCGCTTCACGGTCTTACTAAACTCCCCGAGCTGGGCTCGAACCAGCGACAACACGGTTAACAGCCGTGCGCTCTACCAACTGAGCTATCGAGGATCATTCTTTTTATTCTTTCCTTTTTCTTTTGAAATATACCTTGTAATGCAAAGCATATCGTCCGTAGGACATGTAATACGGGATGCCCTGTGGGTATACCTTCAAAACTACATACAGAACGTTCCATCAAACTTACTCCTTACCTTTCCTTGGTTAAAGCCTCGACCGATTAGTAACAGTCAGCTCCATACGTTGCCGCACTTCCACCTCTGCCCTATCTACCTCGTCGTCTTCAAGGGGTCTTACTAGATTACTCTATGGGAAATCTTATCTTTAGGGGGGCTTCACGCTTAGATGCCTTCAGCGTTTATCCCTTCCAGACTTGGCTACTCTGCTATGCATTTGGTAATACAACAGATCCACCAGTGGTCCGTCCATCCCGGTCCTCTCGTACTAAGGACAGCTCCTATCAAATTTCCTCCGCCTGCGCCGGATAGGGACCGAACTGTCTCACGACGTTCTGAACCCAGCTCGCGTACCGCTTTAATGGGCGAACAGCCCAACCCTTGGAACCTGCTACAGCTCCAGGATGCGATGAGCCGACATCGAGGTGCCAAACCACTCCGTCGATGTGAACTCTTGGGAGTGATAAGCCTGTTATCCCCAGGGTAGCTTTTATCCGTTGAGCGATGGCAATCCCACGTTATACCACCGGATCACTAAGTCCTACTTTCGTACCTGCTCCACCCGTCGGTGTCACAGTCAAGCCTTCTTCTGCCTTTGCACTCTGCGAATGGTTTCCGTCCATTCTGAGAAGACCTTTGAGCGCCTCCGATACCCTTTCGGAGGCGACCGCCCCAGTCAAACTCCCCACCTGACATTGTCCCCCAACCAGATCATGGCTGTTGGTTAGAAATCCAATACTGCAAGGGTGGTATCCCAACAGTGACTCCTTAAGGACTGGCGTCCTTAATTCTCAGTCTCCCACCTATCCTGTACATGCAGTACCGAATCCCAGTATCAAGCTGGAGTAAAGCTCCATGGGGTCTTTCCGTCCTGGCGCAGGTAACCAGCATCTTCACTGGTATTTCAATTTCACCGGGTGTGTTGTTGAGACAGTGCCCAAATCATTACGCCTTTCGTGCGGGTCGGAACTTACCCGACAAGGAATTTCGCTACCTTAGGACCGTTATAGTTACGGCCGCCGTTTACTGGGGCTTAAGTTCAGACCTTCGCGCTAATGCGCTAAGCCCTCCCCTTAACCTTCCAGCACCGGGCAGGCGTCAGCCCATATACTTCACCTTGCGGTTTTGCATAGACCTGTGTTTTTGCTAAACAGTTGCTTGGGCCAATTCTCTGCGGCCATATCGCTATGGCACTCCTTCTCCCGAAGTTACGGAGTCATTTTGCCGAGTTCCTTAACAACACTTCTCCCGTCGGCCTTAGGATTCTCTCCTCATCCACCTGTGTCGGTTTACGGTACGGGCACATAAAAAACAATAGCGGCTTTTCTTGACAGCTGGGGGCCTGGGCTTCCCTACTTTTGTTCGGTCCGCGTAACGCCTTTGCCTTGCATGAGGGATTTGCCTCCCATACGGCTACTTCGCTTGCACCAGTGTTTCCATTCCTGGCTCCCATTTCCCTTCTGTGTCCCCACAGTTCTGTTTTTATGTGGTACTGGAATTTCAACCAGTTATCCATCGACTACGGCTCTCGCCCTCGCCTTAGGTCCCGACTTACCCAGAGCAGATCAGCTTTACTCTGGAAACCTTAGATATTCGGCCGGAAGGATTCTCACCTTCCTCTCGCTACTCATTCCGGCATTCTCTCTTCTAAGCAGTCCACCACTCCTTACGGTATGGCTTCATCCCGCTTACAATGCTCCTCTACCAATGTATTACTACATTCCACAGCTTCGGTGTCGTGTTTTAGCCCCGGACATTTTCGGCGCAGGATCTCTCGACTAGTGAGCTATTACGCACTCTTTCAATGTATGGCTGCTTCTAAGCCAACGTCCTAGTTGTCTTTGAAATCCCACATCCTTTTCCACTTAACACGTACTTTGGGACCTTAGCTGGTGGTCTGGGCTGTTTCCCTTTCGACTGTCCAACTTATCTCGTACAGTCTGACTCCCATCAATCATCTGGCTGGCATTCGGAGTTTGATATGTTTTGGTAAGCTTTGACGCCCCCTAGACAATTCAGTGCTCTACCTCCAGCAGACTTTGATGAGGCTAGCCCTAAAGCTATTTCGAGGAGAACCAGCTATCTCCGGGTTCGATTGGAATTTCTCCGCTATCCACACCTCATCCCCACCCTTTTCAACGGATGTGGGTTCGGTCCTCCACTTCCTCTTACGGAAGCTTCAACCTGGACATGGATAGGTCACCCGGTTTCGGGTCTGCCCTCACTGACTATTTTCGCGCTCTTAACGCTTGCTTTCACTTCGGCTCCGGACCTTAAGTCCTTAACCTTGCCAGTACGGGCAACTCGCCGGACCGTTCTACAAAAAGTACGCAGTTCCCCATCTAAAGGGGTTCCACAGCTTGTAAACATAGGGTTTCAGGTTCTCTTTCACTCCCCTCCCGGGGTCCTTTTCACCTTTCCTTCACAGTACTATGCGCTATCGGTCACTAAGGAGTATTTAGCCTTACGGGGTGGTCCCCGCTCATTCCCACAAGGTTTCTCGTGTCTCGTGGTACTCTGGATCCTGCTAGGGTACTTCAGACTTCGGATACGGGGCTTTCACCCTCTCTGGCCGGCCTTCCCAGGCCGCTCTCCTGTCCTACATAATCCCACATCGCAGTCCGAACCCCAGGATGCACGCATCCTGGTTTGGGCTCTTTCCATTTCGCTCGCCGCTACTTTGGAAATCGAGGTTTCTTTCTCTTCCTCCGGGTACTTAGATGTTTCAGTTCCCCGGGTTCCCCACGCATGGCTATGAATTCACCATACGCTGACAGAGGTTCACTCTGCCGGGTTTCCCCATTCAGAAATCTGCGGATCAAAGGATATTTGCTCCTCCCCGCAGCTTATCGCAGCTTATCACGTCTTTCATCGGCTCTTAGTGCCAAGGCATCCACCCTACGCTCTTTCTACTTTAACCATAGAACGGACGATAGTTGTTCTATCATCCTCATTGTCATCTAGCGTGATGACAACGGGTAATTCGTTTTGTTTGATGTCTTGTCATTTCTTATAAAAAATAACTTTTTGT